>NZ_JACJDX010000017.1:0-91100 GCF_014163775.1 Shewanella sp. SR43-8
AACACAGTATCGCCGATGGTAGTGTGGGGTCTCCCCATGCGAGAGTAGGTCATTTCCAGGCGCCAAATAAAACAGCAAGGCCACCTTAATAGGGTGGCCTTTTTGTTTTGTGCCTTAAACCTAAGCAATTAGTCAGTGTGGCCAGTATGCCCATGCGAGAGTGAGTTATTTCCAGGCACCTAATTGACTTGAAAGAGTCGTGAAACAGCCCGCTATTATGTAGCGGGCTTTTTTACGTCTGCAATTTGTGGCTGAAAGCCGTTCTTGGACCTAAACCATTGACCCGTGTGGATGATATGCCCATGCGAGAGTCGGTCATTTCCAGGCGCTAAATGCTACAGCAAGGCCACTCTACTCGAGTGGCCTTTTTGTTTTGTGCTTTAAACCTAAGCAATTAGTCAGTGTGGCCAGTATGCCCATGCGAAAGTGAGTTATTTCTAGGCGCCTATTTGACTTGAAAGAGTCGTGAAACAGCCCGCTATTATGTAGCGGGTTTTTTTACGTCTGTAATTTGAGATTTAAAGTAGTTCTTGGACCTAAACCATTGGCCTGTGTTGTTGATATGCCCATGCGAGTGTCCGTAATTTTACGTCTATAGTTAAAATACTTTGAGTTATCTGATGTTTACCTGTGCACATTAAGTAAAACATTATTGCCGTATGATCGATATGCTCAGATGAGAGATGATGGCTGTACGCTACAAACTGATGTATCAGGCTTTTGCTCTAACTGACTAACATTGAACCTTAGTTAACCTAAATAACTTATTGTCTACTTGTTCACATTTGGCTGTTAGATGGTTAATCTAGTCATCTCATTGTTTTGCAGTTTGATTAGATAAAGCTTAGCGTTATGCAATAAGTTGTTTCGTTTGATTTATTTTAGAGTACGTTACACCAATAATATCCTGAGTGTTTATTGTCATGGTGCATGTTTTATCTAGGTAAATAAAATTACACTTACAGCAGAAACAAGGTAGAGTATGTAGATCGATTTAAAGCTCCTAATAAATCAATAGTTTTTTATTTTGTATATGTTATTCGTCTTCATAACTATTGCTTTACTTGTTGATAAGATAACCGTTAGCGTATCTTCATATATTTAATTGGGTGGGTTTATTTTGCCTCGTTTGCCAAAAATTTCTCTGTCTATAATTGTCCCTGTGTGTGTTTTCACCCTCTACTTCGGCTTAGTATCTGGAGAGTATTTTTATGAGCATGCTGAGCTAAATGATCAGTTGGCATTAAGACAATCAGAGCAAATACAGAAAGACTTATTCAGAATGCGTCATGTGGTTGAATCTTCAATATTGATGCAAGATCCTGAACGGATAGAGCAAGAGGTTGCGTTAGTTTCAACCGATCAGAATATGATGGTCTATGTGATCCTTGATTCAGATAGTAAGATTCAATTTGCGAACCATATTATTTGGCGAGAAAGTAATGCTACCAATGTGTTAGAAGGTTATTCTGCTGATTTGCACAGAAGTGTTGTCAGCAATAATAAATCTTATTTAAAGGTTAACTTTGATCGTCTATCTATCCAAGCCTACTACCCTGTTAATGCGAATTCACGTTACAGTTATTCAAACTCCGTTGAACTGATTTACTTAGAATATGACATTGCTAATATATTAGCTGAAGCTGTTGATAGTCTCTTAAAGCGTTTTATGGAGATATGGGGCATAGGCGCTTTGTTACTGTCGTTATTTTGCGTGATGTTGCACTATTTGCTTATTCGGCCATTGAGTCAATTAAGCCAAGCCGCCAAAAACCTTGATTCACCTGATTTTAATACTGATATTGTGTGTGCATCAACTGAGTTGGTTAACTTACGAGATTATCTAAATCAAGTTAATGGGCGACTATCTCGAAGTAAGAAGCGTCTTAATGATGCTGAGCAACGCTGGCTATTTGCTGTTGAGGGGGCACGTAATGGTATTTGGGATTGGTGTATTTCTACTGGTGATGTGTTTGTTTCTGATCGTTGGAAAGATATCATAGGCTATCAGCCTTATGAGCTCGATAATGATTATTCTGTGTGGGAATCTCGTTTACATCGCGATGATAAAGCACAAGTTTTAAATACACTACAGAATTACATTCAGAATCAACATGAATATTATGAGAGTGTTTACCGTTTGCGCCATAAAGATGGCCGTTATATTTGGATTCTTGATCGTGGGAAAATTGTTGAGTGGGATGAACTCGGTCGACCACTGCGTATTATTGGTACGATAACAGATGTTTCTGATGATGTTAAAAATCAATCAATTACCAATGAAAAACAAAGTCATAGCGGCCTTACGGATATCATTAATCGTGACCTATTAGCTGATCAACTGTTCGACCTACAAGTTTTCAGTCGTGAAACTGGCCAGTTCTCTGCACTGTTGATGATTAATTTAGATAATTTTAAATTAATTAATGATGGCTTGGGACGCCAGCTTGGTGACCGATTATTAATGCAGATAGCGGCAAGGTTATCAGCTACTTTTTCCAGTGTTGGCCAAGTTGCACGCCTTGGCGCTGATGAATTTGTCTTTTTAGTCAAAAACTTTGGTAATGATATCGATCAAGCAAATAAGCGTGCGCTAGCATTGGCAAGCGAAGTTAGACAGTTGATTGGGCGTAGTTTTACTATTTCAGATCAAAATTTATCCATTACCGCTCGGATTGGATTAGTTGTTTTTGATGGTATTGAGTCTTTAGAGCCGCAAGTATTACTGGCACGTGTCGACAGCGCTTTAGAACAAGCAAAAGAGAGTCGTTCTAATGGTTGTGCTATTTATCAATCTGAATCTGTTCAGCATCAGGTTCAACCATTTAAATTACAAAACGAATTGAAACTTGCGATTCATAATCAGCAAATGTCTTTAGTCTATCAACCCGTTGTCGATCAGGCTGGACAGCTCAATAGTGTAGAAGTCTTGATGCGTTGGTATCATCCGCAGTATGGCTACATTAGCCCACGCAAGTTTATTACATCTGCTGAGTTGTCTGACTGTATCTTTGAGTTAGAGTTGTGGGCGCTAGATCAAGTTTGTGAAATGATTAAAACACTTCAACAAGCTAATGCAACTATTCCCATAATGTCGTTAAATATATCTTCACGCCATTTTCATCAAGATCACTTTGCTAATGTGATAATGAATCGAATTAACGCGGCACAAATATCTCCATCGTTACTTCAATTTGAATTAGCGGCAGATGTGTTTGTGGTAAATGCGAGTGTCGCTAAAAACAAAATTGCTGAGTTACAACGATTTGGTATCAATATTGCGATGGATAATTTTGGCAGCGGATCTTGTGCTGTTTATTTGCTGCAAGGTATTCGCTTTTCACAAGTGAAACTAGCAGCCGTTTACCTTGAAGACATTGAATTTAACCCTGAAACCTTCAATATTGTTAATGCTATTATTGAGTTTGCAGCTAAATTAAATTTCCCAGTTGTGGCTAAACAGGTGGAGAATAAGCAGCAACTTAATTTATTAACACACGCAAAATGTACTTGGTTCCAAGGTTATATTATTAGTAGGCCATTAGATAATGACGACATCATTCAATTGATTAAGACTCAGCTATCTTTGAGTGTTGTGCCATAAAATCGATAGCATAAGAAAGCGCAATATTACGCATTTTATCACTTTCAATAAACACCTCGTGATACGCGCCTTCAATGACGACTTTGTGACAATGATTACTGAGTGTTTGATTTTGTGACTCGTTACATACAATCCTATCTTTCTCAGCTTGCAAGATTAATATCGGGGTTTCGCTGTTTTTAGCATGGCTAATCGTGCTCTGCGCCGCATTCATTGCTTCAAGTAACCAATGATTCGTGGGCGAGCCCAATTGCACCTGAGGATTTTCCTCAAACACGTTGCGATAGTGCTGGTAGCGATATTGGCTATGAGTGAGAAGATTTCGCTTAAAGCTATCGGGTTTGTAATGAGTACCACCAAGCACAAATGTACTGTGCACTTTACCTGCTTCAAGGCGATTGTTATCAAGTTTTTGAGCTAACCAATGGACAAGTGATTTCGCAAACGGTAGCCGTATACCAAACATTGGTGCTGAAAATACCGCTGCTGCAAATGTTTGTGGGTATTGATTAAGGTAATCACTTGCGATGGTACAGCCCATTGAGTGGGCGATACAAAATAACTCATCATGCTGTTGTGGACTAACTATTTGCTCGATAAATTGAGCCAAGTCAGCAGTGTAATCGCTAAAGTTTTCTACATAACCCTGAAATGGATTATGGGTGAGTCTATCTGATAAGCCTTGGCCTCGATGATCTAAAGCGTAAACGCTGAATCCTTGTTGATACAAATCAAACATCAATTCTTGATACTTTAAATAAGATTCAACTCTGCCATTGCTGATCACGATAGCGCGTTGCTTATTGGGGTGTTCGATCATTGCATAGGCAATGTTTATATTATCAGGAGTACAGAAACTCGATTGCTGTACTTGCTGCCAAAAGTGTCGCTGTTCGCTGGTATCGAGTTTTAATTCTGATGAAAATTTCATGTAATGCATTGTGATTAAGCCAGTATGTTTGAATCTAAAATAATATTTAATTTCTGAGTGTTGTTTAATTTATACCTTGCTTGTCTCTTCTATCTTCGCCTGCTGGCGAGTGATAAACTCATCAACCATTTGCTCTAGTACCGTCATTGGGATGGAGCCATTTTCTAAAATAGCATCATGGAACTTTCTGATATCAAAATCCTTTCCTAATGCTTTCTCAGCTTTGGCGCGCAAGCGTTTTATGGTTAATTCACCAATTTTGTATGATAGCGCTTGGCCCGGCCAAGAAATATAGCGATCGATTTCCGTGGTGACGTTGTGCATTGAAAGGGCTGTATTACTGGCCATAAAGTCGATCGCCTGCTGGCGACTCCAACCTTTAGCGTGCATGCCTGTATCAACGACTAGTCGCGCTGCCCGCCACATTTCATAGGTTAAACGGCCAAAGTTGCTATAAGGGTCTCGATAAAACCCTGCTTCAACACCTAAATATTCTGAGTATAAACCCCAACCTTCACCAAATGCAGAGATGTAACTGTAACGTCTAAAATTGGGTAAGTCAGTGAGCTCTTTATTGAGTGAAATTTGCAAATGATGCCCTGGAACGGCTTCATGTAACGTTAATGCTTCTAGCTCGTAAAGTGGTCGTTTATCCAAGGCATAAGTATTGACCCAATAATAGCCGGGCTCGTCGTCACGGTTTGAGCCAGAGTAGCGCCCAGTAGTATATTTAGGTGCTATTTCTGCGGGCACTGGCACAATACCATAAGGGGTGCGGGGTAATTTTCCAAAATACTTAGGCAATATGGCATCGGCTTTTTTGGCAATAAACGCTGCTTCTTTAAGTAGCTCATCTGCCGTTTTGGGATAGAACTGTGGGTCGGTGCGTAAGAATGCTAAAAATTCAGCAAAACTGCCCTGAAAGCCAACATCTTTAATGACTTGCTCCATTTCTGCTCTTATTCGCGCGACTTCTTGCAATCCAAGTTGATGGACTTCATCTGCTGTCATAGGCAGTGTAGTGTAATATTCCACTCTGTTTTGATAAAAAGCTTTACCATCCGGTAAGGCGGAGGCGGCAATATCTACCCGTGCATTGGGAATATATTCTTGAGTCATAAAATCATAAAACTGCTGATAAAGTGGCAGTACAATTTGCTCAACAGTTTCCCGACCTTGTTTGGTTAACGCTTGCTTTTCTACTGCGCTAAAATACTCTGGATAGTGGGTAAACGGCGTAAAGTAACCACTGGCCTCAACAGGCACAATAAACGCGCTAATGCTGTCTTCAAAACCATTTAAGGTGATTTTTGCTGGGGTGATGCCACTGGCTAAGCCTTGTTTGAGCCAGTATGTTTGCTGAGCAAAATAGCGCGGTAGTTGTTTAAGTTTGGCTAAATAATGCTGATAATCCTCAACACTACTGAAACGCGCTTTAGCAATCGATGCGATGTAAGCATGGAAACCACTTTCTGCCGTAATAGGTAAATAGTGGTCATGAAAATGATACATATCGACGTCATTTTGTAGCTGGTCTTGCAAGATTTTGGCATTGATGACATCAGATTTTGATAACTGTGTTCGATCAAGTTGTTTGAGTGTATTGAGAATTTCGACAGTCTGTTGGTTTTTTTTTGCTAAGGTTTCTGCAGATAAATCGTCAAGCTTTCCTGCTGCTGTCGCATCACCTAAACTGGCGGCTAACTCTGGAGAATAGGCTAAATTAAGAGCCCAACTCTGGTCTATAATCACTTGCAAATCTGGCGCTATCAGTGTCTGTTGGCCTACGATTGATTCATTAACTTGAGTCGTCGGCGTATAGCTATTACAAGCCGATAAACTTAACATTATCAGTACCGGTAGGATCAGTAAGCGCATCGATAGTCCTTGATGTTTTAATCTGTTTGTCAGCATTAGAGTATGCCCGATTTAAGCATAAAAAACACATCACAAGTAAGTATGTTTTTTTGCTGTCATAGATTCCATATAAAAATATTGGTCATCAGAATTTATATCAATACATGTTAAACTTAGTGCTATTCTCTGACCGACAAAACTAAACTAACGGCAGGGTAAGTTTATAGGGGTTAATTATGATAGATAAAACCATTCCGCTGGTTGATTTGCATCGACATTTAGACGGCAATGTTAATGTAAAAACCATTTGGGAATTAGGCCATCAACACGGTATTCAGCTACCCGCTAATTCGCTTGAAGAGCTTGCGCCATTTGTGCAAATCCAAGGTAAAGAAAACAATCTAGTGGATTTTCTGAAGAAACTCGATTGGATGGTGGCTGTATTAGCTGATCTGGATGCTGTGAAACGTGTTGCCTATGAGAATGTTATTGATGCAGCATCACAAGGTTTAGATTACGCTGAGTTGCGTTTTAGTCCATATTACATGGCGATGAATCATAATTTGCCCATTGAAGGTGTCGTTGAAGCCGTTATCGATGGCGTACGTGCCGGTGTAAAAGAGCGTGATATTCAGATTAACCTGATCGGTATTATGTCGCGTTCATTTGGACAAGAAAAATGTCGCTTAGAGCTTGAAGGCATACTTGCTCATCGTGACAGCATTGTCGCGATGGACCTAGCCGGAGATGAACTTGGTTTTCCTGGCGACTTATTTACTGAGCACTTTAAGCGTGTTAGAGATGCAGGATTACACATTACTGCTCATGCTGGCGAAGCCGCGGGTGCTGAAAGTATGTGGCAAGCCATTAACGTTCTGGGTGCGACACGAATTGGCCATGGCGTGAATGCGATTCATGATCCTAAGTTGATGGAGTATTTGGCTAAGCATCGTATTGGAATTGAGTCATGCCCAACCAGCAACTTACATACGTCTACCGTTAAAGATTATGATGTTCATCCACTGCGTAAATTTATGGACGCAGGTGTATTGATTGGTCTTAATACCGATGACCCAGGTGTGAGCGCTATTGATATCGCGCATGAATATCGTGTGGTTAAATCTGAAATGGGTTTCAGTGATAGTCAACTGGCGACATTGCAACGTAATGGTGTTGAAATGGCCTTTATGTCTGACAGTGACCGCAAAGCGTTATACGCTAAAAAAGCTAAGTAAATAGCGAGTATGAATAAAATAGCCAGCAAATGCTGGCTATTTTTGTATTCTACTTTGTATAAACAGTGAGTTAAATTACTCTTGAAAACTGCTGTTGACGGGCTTTTTGGCGATAATAGACATCAAAGCACATGCAAATATTACGAATAAGTAGCCGACCGGTCGGGCTTACTGTGAGCTTTCTGTCAGTAATATTGACGAGCTTATCATCGATAAAAGTTTGTAATAGTTTGAGATCTTCCACAAAATATTCTTCAAAGTTTATCGCAAATTTTTGTTCAATTTTGGCCATGTCTAAATCAAAATGGCAGATAATTTGTTTAATTACCGCACGGCGAATTTCGTCATCGTGATTTAAACTACACCCTTTCCACAAAGCATGACCATTAGCATCAATCGCTTCGTAATATGGACGAATGTCTTTTTGGTTTTGGGCATAACAATCGCCAATTTGGCTAATAGATGACACTCCTAAACCAAGTAAGTCACATTCTTCTTGGGTGGTATAACCTTGGAAATTACGATGTAATTTACCGGCATTTTGTAATTTTGCTAACTCATCATTGGGCTTGGCAAAATGATCCATACCAATAAATTGATAACCTGCTGCGGTTAACGATTCAATCGTTTGATGCAGCATATCTAATTTCTGTTGTGGCGATGGCATATCGACTTCTTTAATTTTACGCTGCGCCGCAAAACGCGATGGCAAGTGTGCATAGTTAAAGACAGATAGACGATCGGGAGAAAGCTCAATAATTCGGGCTATCGTTTTAGCAAACGTTTCGGGAGTTTGTAGCGGTAATCCATAAATTAAGTCAACGTTAGTTGACACAAACCCGAGTTCTTTTGCTCTAGCCATTAAGTCGAAAATAAATTGTTCGTCTTGCTCACGGTTAACGGCAACCTGTACTGCTTTATTAAAATCTTGTACACCAATAGACACTCGGTTAAACCCAGCTTCTTTTAAGGTATCAAGCATGCTCAGCTCGATTTCTCTAGGGTCGACTTCAATAGAGTATTCACCCACATCTGCAAAATTAAAGTGTTCTTTAATCAGTGCGGTCAGTTTTAGAATTTGTTCAGGGTTTAAAAATGTAGGTGTACCGCCACCCCAATGCATTTGGGTTACGGTGTAATTTTTGAATAATGGTGCACGTTTAATAATTTCAGTGGCCAGATATTCAATGTATTGATCGGCTTTGTGTGCGTGGCGAGTAATAATTTTATTACAACCACAGTAATAGCAAAGCTTAGCGCAAAAAGGGATATGTACGTAAAGCGACAGTTTGTCTGATTTACTGTTTTGAATGGATGTCAGTAAATTCTGCTCAGTAAAGGCATCGTCAAACTCTAGTGCGGTCGGGTAAGAAGTATAACGGGGACCGCTGTAATTGTATTTTTCGATCATCGACTGATCCCAACTAATCTGAGTGGGCTGCTTCAAGGCGTGTCCTCCGGTGGTAAATTAGCAACAGGCGAATTATGCAATGTTCATGATCAAATAACCTTGATCTAGGTTGTAAAAATGAATGTTGCCTAGTGGAATAAAGGCACTTGAGCTAAGTCTTATATTGAATCTTAGTGGTAATGCGGGGTGGGTCACAGTTTGCGATAGCCAATGTGAGAGGTATTGAGCAGTAAGTCAGTCTTAAGGGTGAAGTTAACCTTAGATTGGGATATCGGTGAGGTCAAAGGTGATGATTTTAGCCAACAGGTTTCATCTATTAGCCCTGTTGCGGTTAGTTAATACTAAAGTGCTGAGTACCTAAATTACGCGCTTTACCATCATATCTCACTTCAGTAAGTTGTACATTTCCGCTTTTATGTTTCAACACTATGCTGGTTGAGCGAGTACCGTATTCTTCATGCTGGATAAAAATAGCAGACAATAGACGTTCCCATTCAAGGCTAATACCAGTTTGAGGTAAATCTTGATCCTTTGGTTGTGAGGTATCTCGCATGATAGCGAGTAATTGGTCTATGCAAGGTGTCTGCATTTGCTTGATATAGGTTTGCAGCTGTTGCTGGCCTTTAGCCATTTTAGGCCATATATCATCCAATGCGCCGTTACTTACCGCATGAAATCCAGGCTCGAGTATAGTGGTAGTTGATGTTTTACTGTTAAAGCAGAGGAGTTGGTTGTGGTGTTCGAAGACTAAATTAAACGGATTATAATTAACCGAGTGTTCAGCTAGCCATTGACTATTAACGTGCTGTTTTGTTAGCGCATCAACCACTAATTCTCCACGACTGCGAACGCCATTTTGCAGTTCAATGGAGCGAATATTGGTTATTCCTGCAAATTGGCCTTGCTCATTAATGCCTAACCAAGTGCCGCCAGCTTGCTTGTCTTGCCCAGCAATAATGGCAGGATGAGTTGGCCAGCGATACGCTGGTTCAGTTGCTCTGTGATGAAATTCGTCACGGTTTGCACAAATAATTAAGGGGTAGTCGGGATGCGCCTCAACGGCAATAAATAAAATACACATAGCGGCCCCCTTAAATATATTGTCATCATTAGCGACTAAATAGATTAATGATGATGTTTATGTGTCGATGCTGAGTCATGATGATGTGGCGCTTTAATGTCTGATGGATGGCCGTGATCATGTGAATGTGACACTGATTTGAGGTTAATCATCAAACGGCTTAAAAATTTGCGCGGCCCGAGCCTAAGTAAACTGGCACCAAACAATAAAACTATGGCCACTAAACCAACAATGTTTGCAGACTCTGGTAAGTGTAATGTTAATGTTGAACTCAATGTGAATTGGTCTGCTGCCATTAATCCTAGCAGTAAAATTCCGCCTAACATCAGCCCTTGTTTCCAATTCATTAACTTCAATTGACCAATACTAATTACTGGTGCGGCCAATAAAGTAAAGGCTACCGCAATTTGGCTCCAACCACTGTAAGCCAGAGATAAAGCCAAAATTACCGTGCCTAAATTACAAAAACGCATTGGTAAAAAGACTAACAATAAAATAAATACCTGCAATGCAGGGTTTGCTAGTGGTACAGATGGATGACCAATCAGATTTGCTAGTACTAAACTAAGAATTATCCAAGGCGCACTTCGGTCGACTAATTGACCAAAACCAAAACGCCATGGTGACTCTGATGCTGTTGGATGTGGGTCGGTTATCTCGACTTGAGTTAGGGTCATGAGTGCCCCTATCGCGAATAATCCCAGAGCTTGATAAAGCGCAAACCAAGGCCCTAATAATAAGATGGTAATTAATAATGCTTCCGGCCCCGCTAATCGCTGTAACCAACGTAGTCCCAAGGACGGATGAGAGGGGCGTAAACCAGATGCAAATCGAGCCGTAGCAATAAAATAGCTGCCTAATAAAATCGGTGAAATGGTCAGTAACCAACTCATAAATTGCTCTGAACCATGATTTTGATGAGCATGTTCATGGCCGCCAGTATCCATCAATAGCAGTAGCGCTAATAATCCTAAGCCTAATAAACTGCCAATACCGGCTTGGTATTGATATTTGCCCTGCTTGTCTTCTTGTTGATGACCATGAGGTTGATGTAATACCACATGTAAAATTGAGCCGGTAACAAAGGCTTGCAAATAAACGGTATTTTCAAGGCTCAACTGGGCTAATAGGTGTTCACCTGCAAAGTAGCCGACGCTGGTTAATATCATCATTGCCGCTAATACAGCACTGGCCCATCGATTCCCCACTTGTGGTTTGAGTAACCACCAAATGGCGACACCAACAGGTAAGCGATGCATGATCACGCCTAAGGCCAGCAGTGTTGAATTGCCATCCTGTTGCGCCAAGACCATGGCTCCACCGTCGGTCACTGTGTGTAACAGGAGCCCGGCAATACCTAATGTGAGAGTGATGTTATGGGTGATATCTGAATAGCGATGAAACAGCTTTTCACTGGCTGTTGGTCCCCAAACGCCGAGCATGACAAACAATAGCGTGATGAACCCACCATGCTCCAATAGCTCAGGCAAAATATGGATGAGCACTAATCCGCCAAGAGAGACAAAAATGAACCCATCTAAGCCTTTTTGCAACCCGCTACCTGATGCGAAGAAGCGATAAAAAAGTGGCCCAAACAGCAGTGCAACACAACTAGCAATTAGATAGAGCATGTTATCCAGAAATCAATCGAAAAAAACAACGCAGTATATCATTTTAAACCAGTATTGTAGCGTGTGAATCTATTAAGCTGAAAAATTTACCTAAAGAGGGGGGCTAATTTTGATCGCGTTTTTGGGCATGAGGTTGAAAAAGTTTTTTAGATCATAACTTTGGTAGTAGTGGTGCGACTATTTATTCGGGGGTATTTGTTGCAATCATTTACGACGATCACCTTACGATTAGCAATAAAGTAGTGGTTTGCATCGCAAATATTGTGCTGTTAGGTATACAATGTAGCCTATGTTTTTTAATTAAAAGATTGTTGTCCATGGATATTTTTTCTGCAGCTGTCATGTTGTTCTTGATTATGGATCCGCTAGGTAATTTACCTATATTTGCTTCCATATTACGTCATATTGACCCCAAAAAACGTCGTAAAGTCTTAATCCGTGAGCTATTGTTTGCGCTTATTATTATGTTGTCTTTTTTGTATGCTGGCGAAGCTATCCTTAACTTTCTCAACTTACGTTCTGAATCCGTGAGTATTGCGGGCGGCATTATCTTGTTCTTAATCGCGATTAAAATGATTTTCCCATCGCCAGGCGGTGTTGCTGGATTAGCCGCCGGGGAAGAGCCTTTTATTGTCCCTATGGCAATCCCATTAATGGCAGGACCATCTATTTTGGCGGCATTAATATTACTGGCGCACACAGATAGTAGTCGTATGATTGATTGGACCATAGCACTGGTCTCAGCATGGGGAATGAGTGCGGTTATTTTAATGTTTTACAAGTTGTTTACTCGCATACTTGGTGAGAAAGGCTTAATCGCAGTAGAGCGGTTAATGGGGATGGTTTTAGTGATGATCTCGGTACAAATGTTACTTGATGGGATATCGAATTATATTAATTTCGCCACGAATTAAGCCATTATTTCTCGATAGGTTTTACAGACTATACACTTCGTTCGAAAGATTAAAAAATCAATCTGTCTACCTAGTACTGGTTATTCGTAGAGCGTTAAAGCCGACCTAATAGGGTCGGCTTTTTTGTTTTAGAAGCAGAATAAATCATCGTTTATATTAATTTTTAAGCGAACGGGAACATTTACATTAAAGAATGTCTAATTTAATTGTAACCCATAGGTTGCAGCTGTTAATGTCATGTGATTATTGTTTGGGGTGAATTATGAAATACATTATCGTCATGCTGGGACTGGCTTTTATGACCTTGCAAGGTTGTCAAAATCCATCGGTGGCATCAAACGTAGACGAGCAAGCAGCCGTAACTAAACCATTAATTAAAGACTGTGGTCCAAGTGCAATGCCGCCTTTACGTGATAGGACTAAATTAATTGAAAACTTGCGCGCGAAAGGACTAATCACCGCCGATATGGACCAAGTACAAGTCGATAAAATGGTTGCTGATTACATCACCAAACGTCAAAAAGCATTTGAAAAATGTCACAAACCAACACTTAATACAGGGAAGTTAAAATGAGTAAGTTGACCAAATATCAAGGGTTAATTGTTTCAACGTTATTACTGGCATGTAGCAGTATGGCAGCACTTGCGGCTCCGCAAACAGGCACCCCAGCAGATGGTGGATTGATTAATGAACAGCAAGTGCTGTACTGGTTAATTAAACGTGGTGAAGTGGCAGCCGATGCCAGTGATGTTGAAAAACAAGCGGCAGTGGACGAATTTGTGAGCCGTGGCCGTCACACCACATTCAAACCTGCAGCGATTGAAGTGAAAGCTGAACAATTGCGGGTTAAACGTGCAGCACAAAAAAACACTAAAAGTGCGCAATATACTGCTGCAAATAACAAAGTGTTAGCCGATCAAGATATTACCAAAACGGTAAAGGTGTTAGCTGTGTTGGTAGACTTTCCAGATTTACCTCATGATGCCAACCAATTAAAGGCTGGCGATAGCGACATGTATTACAGCAGCTACCCAGCAGCACATTATCAACAACTGTTATTTTCACAAAACGGTTTTGCAGGTCCAAGTAACCAAACTTTACAATCGGCTTATCAGTATTTTCAGGCGGTATCGGGTAACAGTTTCAACTTTACCGGAGAGGTAAGAGATTGGGTCACAGCAGATCACGACGCCGCATACTATGGCGGTAATAATAGCAATGATGACGATAATGCAGTACCTGAGCTCGTCAAAGAGGCGGTCACGAAAGCTGTCGTTGGGATGACCGATGCTGAGCTAGAGAGTTATGACATTGAAGACCCTTTTGATATCGATGGCGACGGTAATTATGATGAAGCTGACGGAATTATCGACCATGTAATGTTGTTTCATTCTAGTATCGGTGAAGAAGCTGGTGGTGGGGTGTTAGCTGATGATGCTATTTGGTCGCACAGATTTTATGTGGATTCCAACACCAATGGCTATGTTATTCCTGGGCGAGGTGGTTTAAAGGTATTTGGCTACACAGTACAACCTATCGATGCTGCCGCAGGTGTATGTACTCACGAGTTTGGTCATGATTTAGGCTTGCCTGATGAGTATGACACCACTAACAGTGGCGATGGTTCACCTGTAGGAGCTTGGTCATTAATGTCTGGTGGTAGTTGGACTGGCAGTATTGCTGGGGCTCAACCGAGTGGCTTTAGCCCTTATGCAAAATCTTTTTTACAACAAAAGTACAAAGGTAAGTGGGTTAATGAACAGCATATTTCATTGGCTAATTTAACCAGTAGTGGCACTGCGGTAAAGCTAAATCATGCAGTAAATAGTGATGCCATCAACCAGTTATCGATTGCGCTGCCTGCTGAAAATATCGCTTTTAAAGCGCCATTAACAGGTAAGTATCAGTATTATTCAGGTCAAGGTGACATGATGAATAATGCCATGTCGTTCAATGTGTCATTACCATTAGATACGCCGTTAGCATTATCATTTCAAGCTCACTGGGATATTGAAGATGATTATGATTATGTACAAGTTCTGGTTGATAGCGTAGCAATAGAAGGTAACTACACCAGTTCAACTAATGCCGTTTATCCAGCAGTAAAAAACTTTATTAGCGGAAAATCGAGCAACATTAGTACTGCAGCGGGTTTAGATGCTTGGGTTAACATGAACTTTGATTTGAGTGCTTATGCCGGCCGAGATGTGCAGATCAGTGTGGTCTATAAAACCGATGAAGCTGTTGGCGATTATGGTATGGCTATTGATGATATTCAGTTAATTAACCAAGGTTCAGCGTTTTATATTGATGGCGCTGAGGCTGATGGTATGGCGACATTGTCTGGTTTTAGCCGTATTGAAGATAGTCTTCCTGGTAAAGCGAGACGTTACATAGTGCAATTACGCAGTCATCAAGGTGTAGATGCCGGACTGGTTTATGACAATTATGAACCGGGAGTATTATTGTGGTTAGAAAATTTTAACCAAAATGATAATAATGTTTCAGACCACTCAGGTAAAAGCTTAATTGGTGTCGTCGATGCAGACCAAAATTTGATTGGTGCTCAGCGGACTGATGTGCAAATTCGTGACGCAGCATTTAGCTTGTACCCACAAAGTCCTTATGTTGGTGACAGCCACCTAGCCGCTGAGTCTCTGTTTGACGACAATCGCGATTACAGTGCGCCGTTAAAACAACAAGCCGGTATGATATTGCCAGAGCTTGGATTGACCATGCAAATCACTGAACAAGCCAGCGACAGCAGCACTGCAACCGTTGAGTTTGCCTTATCTGATAGCAGCGAGTTGCCTCCAGTATCCTTAGTTGCCGAGATGAAAGTGCAAGCTTCAGGTGCCGATGTTAGCTTTAATGTGATTGTCAGCGGTGGCAGTGATTACAGCTATGCATGGTCGTTTGGGGAAAACAATGCCACTAGTAGCGATACTGCACCAAGCTACACATATTCAGCATCGGGAGACTATATTGTCAGTGTGCTGGTAACTGACGCGGCAGGTAATACTGTCACCGCAACTGACACGATAAGAGTGGTGATTCAGCCTTTAGCTGCATTTACCTTGAATCAAACCGATCTAACAGTAGCGCTGACTAATATGTCTAAGCAAGGTTTTGGTAATTTGACTTATTTGTGGGATTTTGGTGATAGCAGTAGCAGCACGGTTGAAAATCCAAGCCATACTTATAGTACAGCAGGGACTTATACCATTACATTAGTGACCACAGATTCTATTGGTAATGAAGTGACGGCTAATCAAGTTATAACGGTGTCGTCGCCAATAATTACAGCTACTACGTCTACAACGACAACTGACAATGGCAGCAGCGGTGGCAGTTTGGGATGGCTAACTATATTGATGCTGAGCTTGTTTGGCTTCTTACGTAAGCGGGTTTAATCATCACCCTCTAAAAACGCCCTCAAGGGCGTTTTTAGATTAACGATACCAGATCGCCGAGTGAGGCTGAGTTAATCTTGTTCAACTTTGATTGATGTATTCGACCGCCGCAGGCAGAAAAATCTCGCTGACAATCAGTTGTGAACCATACAGATTAAAATAGCGACGACGGCCCCATAAGCTACTGTTAACTTTTTGATTTAAGCTGGTGGCTAATGCAGCTAAACGCCCGCAGGTTTCAAACTGGGCTACTTCAATATTGCCGGGAGTAATGTCTGGGCTATTAAATAATAATTCACCTAGTGGACGAGTGCCAAGACGGGTGAAATCATTAGGTAGATGACCATTATTCTTGTGTTGTGAGTCGAGAATGATTTGTGGGATCAGCGTGCGGGCAAATACCCATGGGATGCCATCAAGACACAATAATACTTCTCGGATCCAAACTGGATCTGTTTGAGTGGGAAATTCATCTGCTAGAGGCTGAAGTAAATGCTCGCCTAACACTCTTACTTCGAAGAGTTTACAGTGTGTCTTAAGACGTTTGGTTAAACTTCCGGTCGCTAATAACCAGTCTTTAAGTTGGCTGTGGGGCAATGAGTCGATTTTTTGTGGCGAAAACCAATGAATTGATTCACCATAAGGAAAGCTAGTACTGGTCACATTCATTTAAAACTCGTTACAATATATGTCAACGGCAGTAGTCTATCATGTCAAAGATGAGCAAACACTCCTAAGGGAGTGAGCAATATAGCTTAATTTAAGTAACGTTCCACATCGACGGAGTTTATCTCACTATGAAAAAATTGGTTTCAACGTTAGTTATGCTGTGTTGTTTGGCATTTAATGTCCATGCTGCAGATGAGCCTGCTGTTGAAGATTATGCATATTATGGCTTTGAGCCTGATATTGTTACTAACTATATTTCTAATCGTAAAAAGTTAGGTTTTGTTAAAATTAGTGTTGAATTGATGGTAAAAGATCCTAATGATTTAATGAGCTTAGAGCATCACGATCCTTTGCTTCGCTCGGCCATCGTTGAGATTTTAGGTAATCAATCGGAAGAAAAGGTTAAATCCTTATCTGGACGTGAGGAAATTCGCCGTGAATGCTATGAGATGATTAACCGCTTAATGGAACAAGAAGTCGGTCGTCCTATTGTGGTTAACTTACTCTTTACTAAATATTTATATGATTAATGGCTCGTTCAATAACGCAGTTGCAGCGAGCAAATCCTGATATGACTAAGCGCTCGCTAAACAAGCCTGATGTGAAAAGACATTCCGCCTCAGCAGTGTCCAGTAAACCTGTGCTGTCAAAAGCGTTACATTCGCGTAATGCCCATAAACAGGGGTATGATTTTGACGCACTGATAATCGCAGTGCCTGCGTTGGCCGCTTTTGTTCGTCCAAATCCTTACGGTAACGCCTCTATCGATTTTGCCGACCCTCACGCGGTAAAATGTCTCAATGCCGCTTTATTATTGAGTGAGTACAATATCCGAGGTTGGGATATTCCTAATGGGTATCTCTGTCCGCCAGTGCCTGGTCGTGTTGATTATTTGCATTACATTGCTGATTTATTAGCCGTTAATGGCAAGGTGATTAAAGGGGCGAGTATTCATTGCTTAGATATTGGAACGGGCGCCAATGGTATTTACCCATTATTAGGGATTCAAAGCTACGGTTGGCAATTTGTCGCATCGGATATTGACCCTGTTTCTATCGACAATGTGGACCAGATCGCCCAACAAAATCCGCAAATTTCAACTTATTTACAGTTAAGGTTACAGCAACAACCCGAGCATATCTTTAAGGGTATCATTAGCGCAGATGAACGGTTTGATGTCAGCTTGTGTAACCCGCCGTTTCATAGCTCCTTGGCTGAAGCATCGGCAGGTACATTACGTAAAGTCACCAATTTAGCTAAAAGCCAGCAGAAAAAGCATGGCCAACAATCAAGTCAACTCGCCGTGAGCCAAGTCAAGCCTACGCTTAATTTTGGCGGTCAAAAAGCCGAGTTATGGTGTGATGGTGGTGAACAGAAATTTTTGACCAACATGATTAAACAAAGCCGCGACTATGCCAGCCAAGTGCTATGGTTTACCTCATTAGTGTCAAAGTCAGAAAACCTTAAACCTTGTTATCAATTACTCAAACAGGTAAACGCCGTTGAGGTAAAAACCATTGAGATGACACAAGGTAATAAAGCCACACGCATTTTAGCGTGGAGTTTTTTAACCCCAGCGTTACGTCAACAATGGTCTACATTACGGCGTTAATCTTTGATGGCATCAAATGTGATGGTCTCACAGCCGTGATACACCAAAAAATGTCTGCCTTTGGCGCGAGCAATTAAGGTGATGCCCATTTGCTTAGCCAAGTCTAAACCCATTTGAGTCACGCCACTGCGCGACAGTAATACTGGTATGCCCATCTTGGCGACTTTGATCACCATTTCTGATGTTAACCTACCGGTAGTATAGAAAATCTTATCGTGTCCTAATTGCTGATCCAACCACATATCGCCTGCTAAAGTATCGACGGCATTATGGCGTCCTACATCTTCAACGAAGGCTAAAATTTTCTCATCTTGGCATATTCCACATCCATGAACTGCACCTGCATTTTTATAGGTTTCATTGTAAGCACTAATATTGCTGAGCAGATGATAAATAGTCGATTGTGTCAGCGATGGAGTCGGTAAACTTATGTCATCTAATCCTTGTAAAAATCCTCCGTAAACAGTGCCTTGACCACAACCGGACGTAACTGTCTTTTCGGCTAGTTTCTGCTCAATATCTTCGGATACTTCTTTGGTGATCACCGCAGCAGAACTGACATCCCAATCAACAATAACTGACTCTAATAAACTTAAATCGCTAATAAACCCTTGGTTTTTTAAATAACCAAGAGTTAATGACTCAGGTTTTGCGCCTAATGTCATCAAGGTCACAATCGGACGCCAATTTAAATAGACAGTTAATGGGCGTTCACAGGCAACAAATTTATCGACGACTACGCCTTGTTCGTTAACCGCTTTCACTGCAATGGTCAGTGGTACTTGAGTATTGGTTTTAACAAACTTTATCGCATCGCGCGCTAAAGATGTGGCTGAAACAGATTGAGTCATAAGTGAGATAGCCTCTTAATGGGTCTTTAATTGATGGACTGAGTGGCAGCATTTACTTGCTTCAACATTAGAAAGCATAGCAATTATTATTCCCGAAACTGAAAACGACTTGCCTAAGCGTGATCTAGCGCAAATCTTTACAAATTCAATATTTTTGCCGTGTATTTATGTCCCATCTAAAATGACACTATGGACATATTGTCCTATCCTTATGAAGGATTTAGGGATCTAGTTCAAAGTTAATTTACTTTTTAGTTGGCACTATTTTTGCTTTTACTTTAATAAATAATCAAATCAAGTGTATTTCAATACACACTTTCATGTCAGAGGTAAGCATTACCATGCAACACACCGACACGATTTGGCCGATGTATGTTTCACTCAAAAAGGTGCCAATCCAAGTAGGGCGCTGGGCATCGGTTCGCTGGGAACTTGACCAAATGGTTCCTGCAACACAACCGCAGCCTGAAAACTCTGTCTTAATACCACTTGAATTATATAAAGATCAACGAGGTAGTTATCGTATTAATCTCGATATGGATAATTCAACGCTCTATATCGTTTGTGATGAACTGATTGACGGTACCTGGGTACCAGCAATGATTTCTGCCGACCAACATGTCAGTGCAGGTTGCCTTGAATCTGATACACCCGTGCTTAATATTCCTATGCCCAGTGCAATTGCGTGCTGGATAGAAGCATTTATCACTCGTCATGGCGAGGTTGAGATCAGTGCTCATCGACGCAAGCATGTTAATCGTCGTAAAAATGAAGGTCCAAGTGCAAATCACTCCGGGAAAATCCAATGAGCGATAACACAAAAGGTCTTCTTAACCGTTGGGAGATTAGACGTCAACGGGTTGCTGAAGAGGCTGAGCAAGAAGAATTATTGCAACATGCGCGAGAAAAGCCTGATGACTTCAACATACTAACAGCGGAAGTCGACCAAGATAATAACGTGATAGATGCTGATGAGGTGGCAGAGTCTGAACCGTTACCCGATCCCAGTACCATTGAAGTCGGCGGTAGTTTTGCTCGTTTTATGGCTAAAAGTGTTGATCCAACCACTAAAGCCGCAGCGTTAAGAGCCTTATGGAAACAGCCACAATATGGTCACATTGATGGGCTTATCGAATATGCGCTGGATTATACCAATCAACCGCTATTGTCAGCAGATGTATCCGCTGAGTTAGCCAGTAAAGTGTTTCGTTATGTCATTAAAAAAGAACCGCCAGAACTTGAATTAGATCCAGAGGCCGTATCGACTGATTTATCTGCAACAGAACTTGCCCCAACGGATTTAGCCCCAACCGATTTGGCAAAAACCGAACTTTCTGAGCAAACCAGAGTGATTTCCGAAGAGGAGTCTATTGCTTCAACGGATGCAGATAAGCCAGAGGATGAACCACAAACCGCGGCGATATCGCCACAAGAACAACCGCTTTGTCACAATGATGACCTGATAAAGCAAGCTGTCGCCAGTGATGAGGCGAAAGCGTAATAACAGCAGTCACGGATGATGTGACCTAGATGAAAGCCGTTATGTAAAGATTTACAACTAGTTATACGATCAGCAATAAGCGTGAACAGTGAACTGAGCTATCACTGTTAATGAGGTATAAAAACCGAGAATTGGGAACGCAATGAGTATCAGAAAAAACCAGCCACAGCTGAAACAAGCACGACAACAGGTGATGGCGAAGACGCAGATTTTGCAAAATTTAATACCGCCTACCGTTAGTTATACTACCCAGGGGCATGTGCTCATTATTGGGCCTGAAGATCTGGCACGTTTAGCGGCGGACAAATTGTCTACTATGGCAAGTCGAGTAATTTTAGCCAATGAAGCGATCACTAGCCAAGATGAAGTCCATCTTGAAGCCGTGATGAATGCGGCGGCTGATGTCGAAAGTTACTACAATAAATTGACCAGTGTTAAAGGTTTTCTAGGCCAGTTTCAGGTCAAAGTTGAAGGTGATACTGGGATTACAGATTTAAGTGTGGTTGCTATTCGTCAAGCGCATTTTGATATCGTGCTCGATTTAAGCCACAGTCCCTGTATTAATCTAGAAATGCTTCCTCCAGGTTACTTTTATGTTGGCCAAGACTCTGCATTACTCGCTGATGCTATTGCCAATATTCCAGAGTTAATAGGAGAGTTTGATAAACCACGTTATGTTCGGGTTAATAGTGATATTTGTGCCCATGACAAACATGGTCTAAACGGTTGTAATCGTTGTTTAAATTTTTGTCCTGCAGATGCAATTAGCAGTATAGCGCATAAGATTGAAATTGATCCTTACCTTTGTCATGGAGCCGGCAGCTGTACCAATACATGCCCAACAGGTGCACTGAGCTATGATTTACCGACCCCAGCATCGTTGCATACTTACCTTGAAAAGCTTATCAGCCGCTATCGTGAAGAAGCCCAAACTGCCCCGGTTATCTTGTTTCATGATAATGAAGCTGGCGCTGAATTGATTTCGGAGCAATTAAGCGGTGATGTGTTACCCGTCGCAATGGAAGAAATAACCGTAGCGAGCATAGATCATTGGTTAGCGGCATTAGCCAATGGTGCCCGCGAAATTTTAATCTTACAAACACCAGCAACAGCACCGACATTACTGCAAATGCTCAAAGGTGAGTCTGCATTAGCTAATCGTATTCTCGACCAAATGGGCCAGCCTCAACGGATCCGCTTAATTACTCCGTCAGATCTAAGTCAGCTAGATGATGCACTCGCGGTCAGCTTAACTTGGCCTGTGATTATGCCGATGATGTTAACGGCAGCAGAACCTAATACTAATGTAAAACGCAGCATCATATTTCAAGCGATTGACCACCTCAATAGTCAAGCCGCAGCCGTTGATGATGTGCTCGTTATGGCGAATATTCCATACGGTATGGTGAGTATCAACAGCGACAAGTGCACCTTATGTTTGTCATGTGTCTCAACATGCCCAACCCAAGCTTTGAAGGATGGCGGTGATGCTCCGGCACTGAAGTTTGTTGAGCAAGATTGTGTGCAATGTGGGTTATGTGAAGCCGCTTGTCCCGAAAACGTGATTAGCTTAATACCACAAATTAATTTTAATCAGTCAGCAAGACAACACGTTCAAGTATTAAAAGAAGAACCTGCATTTGAATGTATTCGATGTGGTAGTGAATTTGCAACTCAATCAATGATACACAAAATGGTAGAAATGGTCGGCGCCCATAGTGCGTTTAGCGCCAATATTGAGCGTTTGAAAATGTGTGGCGACTGCCGAGTAAAAGACATGTTTGAAGACATCCTTGACGATCCAGAAAAGCAATTGCAATAAGAGATCTCTTATGACCGAAGCAGGAAGACAAGTAAGTGAGAATGATCAGTTAAGAGCCGATATATATCAGTTACTGGCAGCGTTGTTACGCCGCCAACCTAGTGCTGAATTATTAGCGTTCTTAGCCGATTTAGAGGTAGAGGCCGAGGATGGCAATACCATGAGTCAAGCATGGAATGCGTTAAAACTCGCTGCAGCAAACAGTGATACCAACACCTTAGAAGATGAATACTTTGCTATTTTCTTGGGTGTAGGCAGTGGCGAAATTATGCCATACGGTAGTTGGTTTATGACCGGCTCGTTAATGGATAAACCCTTAGCTGCATTGCGCGGCGACCTGATGCAACTTGGCTTTGAACGTGAAGAAAACGTTAAAGAGCCAGAAGATCATGTTGCGGCATTATGTGAAGTCATGGGCTGCTTAATTTTAGAAGCACCAGGTTATCGCCAATTAGCGTTTTATCAACGTCATATCGGTAGTTGGATTATGCGTTTTTGTGACAACTTAGCCAACACGCCTAGTGCCCATTTTTACCAAAGCGTTGCGCAATTAGCTAAAGCGTTTTTTACCGCTGAGGCCAATGAATTTGAACAACTGAGTTTAAATATTCCGGTGAATTGTCCAGGTAGTGCTGACTTAGATCCGCTTGAACAAGACGTTGTACAAATTAACTAAACCGGGTGATGGCTTATTTTGCCTCATCTTTTTATCAACAAGGAGACAATATGAAAAAGCAAGCTTCCGACATGGGTCGCCGCCAAATGCTAAAAGCATTAGCGCTCGGCACAGCGGCAGGTGCTGTGGCTAGTGTTAGTGCACCTGCACTTGCCCAAGTCACTAAACCGTCTGCAGAAGAGCCTACGGGCACTAACTATCGCGAAACAGAGCATATTCGTAATTATTATGCATCGTTAAGCAAATAACAAAGGAGAGTGTGTGATGCGATTAACCCGCAAAACAGACACGGCCACCAAAGCTGAAAAGCCAGGCCTAGGTCTTAACCGACGTCAATTCCTCAAGTCTGCCAGTTTGGCGACGGGTGGTATTGCAGCGGCTTCAATGCTTGGCGCAGGTATGATGCGTAAAGCAGAAGCTAAAGATGTCCCACATGATGCTCCAACCGAGATAAAACGGACAATTTGTTCTCATTGTTCAGTAGGTTGTGGTGTTTATGCTGAAGTTCAAAATGGGGTATGGACTGGGCAAGAGCCTGCGTTCGACCATCCATTTAACCAAGGAGGTCATTGTGCCAAAGGCGCTGCATTGCGCGAGCATGGTCATGGTGAAAAACGCTTAAAGTATCCGATGAAGTTAGAAGGCGGTAAGTGGAAACGTCTATCATGGGAACTAGCTATTAATGAAGTGGGCGACAAAATGGAGTCGATTCGTCAAGAGTCTGGTCCTGATTCCGTTTACTTTATGGGTAGTGCTAAATTTTCCAATGAACAATCTTATATGTATCGCAAATTAGCAGCGATGTGGGGCACTAACAATGTCGATCACTCAGCTCGTATTTGTCACTCTACCACGGTAGCCGGTGTTGCAAACACTTGGGGCTACGGTGCGCAAACTAACTCGTTTAACGACATCCGCAATTCAAAATGCATGATGTTTATTGGTTCTAACCCATGTGAAGCTCACCCTGTGGCGATGCAACACATTTTGATTGGTAAAGAACGCGGTGCCAAAATCATCGTTGTTGATCCACGCTTTACCCGAACAGCAGCTAAGTCTGATGAGTATGTCCATATTCGTCCAGGTACCGACATTCCATTTATTTATGGTTTGTTATGGCACATTTTCGAAAATGGCTGGCAAGATGATTCGTTCATTTCTCAACGTGTATACGGCATGGAACGTATTCAAGAAGAAGTGAAAAAATACACTCCAGAAGAAGTTGAACATATTGCTGGTGTGCCAAAAGCTCAAATGTACCGTGTTGCGAAAATGATGGCAGAAACTAAGCCAGGCACTATCGTGTGGTGTATGGGTGGTACTCAGCATCATATTGGTAATGCTAACACTCGCGCATATTGTATTTTGCAGCTTGCCCTTGGCAACATGGGTATCGAAGGCGGCGGAACGAACATTTTCCGTGGTCACGATAACGTACAGGGTGCGACTGACTTTGGTTTGTTATTTGATAACTTACCAGGTTATTACGGTTTAACCTCTGGTGCATGGGATCATTGGGCCAATGTGTGGGATCTGGAACCTAAGTGGATCACCGAGCGTTTTGACCAAGGTGAATATTTAGGTCAATCACCTCAAACATCAGCGGGTATTCCTTGTTCGCGTTGGCACGATGGTGTGTTAGAAGACAAAACCAAGATTGCTCAAAAAGATAATATTCGTCTGGGGTTCTTTTGGGGGCAGTCAGTTAACACTGAAACCCGTGGTCGTGAAGTGCGTGAAGCGCTAAACAAAATGGATACCATTGTGGTCGTCGATCCATTTCCAACTATGGCTGCAGTAATGCACGAGCGCCAAGATGGAGTGTATTTATTGCCTGCGGCAACTCAGTTTGAAACCTATGGTTCGGTTTCGGCTTCTAACCGTTCTTTACAGTGGCGTTCGCAAGTTATTGAACCATTATTTGAGTCATTACCTGATCATACAATCATGTATAAATTGGCTAAAAAATGGGGCGTAGAGGACCAATTCTGTAAGCACATCAAGGTCAATGGTGATGAGCCATTAATAGAAGACATCACCCGTGAATTTAATACAGGTATGTGGACTATTGGTTATACAGGCCAAAGCCCTGAACGTTTGAAAATGCACCAAGAAAATTGGGGCACCTTTGACGTTAACTCGCTGGAAGCACCCGGCGGCCCAGCTAAAGGCGAAACCTATGGTTTACCTTGGCCATGTTGGGGTACACCAGAGCAGAAACATCCAGGTACTCAAATCTTGTATCGCACCGGACGTGAAGTTAAAGACGGTGGTGGTAACTTCCGTGCTCGTTATGGTGTTGAACATAACGGCAATAATATTCTTGCGGAAGGTTCTTTCTCAAAAGGTTCTGAAATTCAAGATGGTTACCCAGAGTTTACTGCCGACATGCTAAAACAGCTTGGCTGGTGGGATGACCTAACAGCAGACGAAAAAGTTAAAGCTGAAGGTAAAAACTGGAAAACTGATATCTCTGGCGGTATTCAACGTGTGGCAATCAAGCATGGTTGTATCCCTTACGGTAACGCTAAAGCGCGTTGTATCGTATGGAACTTCCCTGATGATATTCCATTACATCGCGAACCGTTATACACGCCTCGTCGTGACTTAGTGGCTAAATACCCAACCTATGAAGATCGGATGGTAGCGCGTCTACCAACACTTTATAAAACGATTCAAGACAAGGATTTTGCTACTGATTTCCCAATGGCATTAACTACTGGTCGTTTGGTTGAGTACGAAGGTGGTGGTGAAGAAACCCGTTCAAACCCATGGCTTGCAGAACTGCAGCAAGAAATGTTTATCGAGATCAACCCAGCAGATGCTGCTGATCGCGGTTTACGTGATGGTGATGACGTGTTTGTTCATAGCCCAGAAGGTGCCAAAATTACTGTTAAGGCTATGGTGACACCGCGTGTTATTGCGGGTGAATGTTTTATGCCATACCATTTTGCTGGTGTATTTGAAGGCAAGAGTTTGGTCAAAAACTACCCAGAAGGCACAGTGCCTTATGTGATTGGTGAATCTGCCAATACCGTAATGACCTATGGTTATGATGTCGTAACGCAAATGCAAGAGACCAAGTCTAGCTTGTGTCAGATAAGCAAAGCCTAAACACTTGATGAGGAGATAAGCCATTATGGCAGTCATGAAATTTCTGTGTGACACCAAACGCTGCATCGAGTGTAACGGTTGCGTCACAGCATGTAAAAACGAAAACGACTCTGCTTTAGAGTGGGGTATTCAGCGTCGCCGCGTGGTAACGCTTAATGATGGTGAACCAGGAGAAGCGTCAATCTCAGTAGCATGTATGCATTGTACCGATGCACCATGTATGGCTGTTTGTCCGGCCGACTGTTTCTACCGTACCGAAGACGGCATTGTGCTCCACAACAAAGATACTTGTATCGGTTGTGGCTATTGCTTTTATGCTTGCCCATTTGGCGCGCCGCAGTTCCCTAAAAAGACTGCATTTGGTAGTCGCGGTAAAATGGATAAGTGTACTTTCTGTGCTGGTGGCCCAGAAGAAGATCATTCAGAAGCCGAGCGTCTCAAATATGGCTCAAACCGTATTGCTGAAGGCAAATTACCAATGTGTGCTGAGCTTTGTTCAACCAAAGCTCTGTTGGCCGGTGATGCAGGCATAGTGTCTGATATTTATCGTCAACGTATGGCTGCACGCGGTAATCCAAATGTGATTTGGGGCTACAATCCTAAAACAGGTGAAATGGTTTAACCCAGAGCAATGGCTGCGATAATTTTCGCAGTCATATAAGGAGTGACAATGTTAACTTTAACGTTAAACAAATCACTGCGCAGGATGTTTGCTCTGTTGGTTCTGTGTATGGGATTGGGGTTGGTTACATCGACGGTTTATGCCGCCGATGAACAATCAAGTCAGCAACAAGCAAAGTCTAAAACCAGTGATGCAGATCTCTGGCGCGCAGTAAAAGCTGGCGAACCCGGATACAGTACAGACAAAGGCCTTGATGCTGATGTTCTGATTAATGTATCGGGTAATGAAGGCAAAATATTGCGAAATACTTACCTAAAACCAGCACTTGGCTTAGCCATAGTGGGGGTTTTTGGGGCCTTTTTAGTGTTTTACTTAGTCAATGGTCCATCAAGATTAAGTAAGGGCTTTTCAGGCAAAATGGTACTTCGTTGGAGCACAGCCGATCGTTGGTTACATTGGATTATGGCAGTATCTTGCCTAACCATGATGCTAACAGGTGTGATTATTATGCTTGGGCGACATCTCTTAGCCCCATATGTCGGAGACGGTATATGGGCAGGGGTTATAGCCTTCAGTAAATTTGCCCATGATTGGTCTAGCCCCATTTTTATGGTGTCTTGGCTAGCATGTATCATCAAATGGATGCCACTACAATTTTTCAAGATGTATGATTTGAAATGGTTTTTAGTGGTTGGCGGCTACATTAACTTTGGTCCGTTTAAAGGCAAACACCCAGACAGTGGTTTTGCCAATGCGGGTGAAAAAATGTGGTTTTGGACCTTAGCTATTTTTGGTCTAAGCATCAGTCTAAGCGGTATTATGTTAGTGTTTCCGACACTGGATTTGCCGCGTGAACTGTCGATGCTCGCTTTGTTGATACATGGTCTTAGTGCGACGATCTTAATCGCATTTACCATAGTGCATATTTGGATGGGAACCGTACTCAGTGAGGGCGGAATGGAGTGCATGTTATCGGGCTATTGTGACGAAAACTGGGCTTCACAACATCATAATGTGTGGTATGACGAAATCAAAGCCGATGGTACTTTAAAATACAAAGAGTAACCCTGGCACTCTGGTGTTAGTACACTAGTTGATTGCAGATATAAAACACCTTGTTAGGTCACTGACAAGGTGTTTTTTATTGACCATTTTAACTGCGTTATCGGCTTTTTAACGGCATAACGCCACCAAAAAGTCTCAGTTTTATCACTCACTGTTATGGTTATGGTTATGGGCCAACGATTCTTTGCCAAAACAACCTTGAGAGATCAACAGACGGTAATCAAAATAACGGTTTCATTTGAATCATTATTCAAAGTCAGTTAGTGTTTCTGACATTATTAAATTACAAGAAAACGAGTAATTTAGCCGGCTCGTTATGTGAACACACTAAAAAGACAAACCATGGTCGCTATTTCACGAAAATTTCAGTTTTTAACGTTTTCCATTATGTTGGCAGGCTGTTCTTCGATGCCGGCTGATGTTGGTGGCAATTGGATCGGTTTTACTGAGTCTGGCCAAGCCTCACATTATGCAGATAGATACCAAAATAAGAAAACGGCTAGCGGGGATCTTTATCGCCACAATCAAAAAACAGCAGCCCATAAAGATTTACCATTCGGTTCAAATGTAAAAGTCACCAATATTAATAATGGTAAAAGTGTTACCGTCAAAATCAATGATCGTGGTCCGTTTGTTAAAGGACGCATCATTGATCTTTCTAAGTCGGCTTTTAGCAGTATAGGCAATGTATCTACAGGTCTTCTTGACGTTAAAATCGAAGTGATCCGTTAGCGGGTACAAAGCTTGCTGTATACGTGAGTGTAAATATGTTTGGTCTGGCTTAGTAGCATAGGTTTTCAGGGTTTAGCAGGTAAATGTTATATTCTAAGGATGGTTAGTGGGACAGTCAGTACTGTTTTGCGTGTTATTTTTTAGTCCAGTAATTCATGCAGTAGACTTTCATCACGATATTGTCTCGAGTTTGCTTAATAGAACACCCCAGCAGATTTTGTATGACGGTTCTTATATCTCAATACCATTATCTCAATGGTGATGTAGCTAAAATATCTGTGTATGCACAAATATGATTATTCGAGTCTACCAAGGAATTGGTACTGATTTGCAACAACTAGTGCACAAAGATAGGCATACACTTTTATCTTTATCCTTCTAAAAGACTTTGGGGTCTCAATTCTCCAGATAGAAATATACACCAGCGACGTGCTGCTCATTTGCAGACGTTCTTTAAAAGGCATGGTAAATAGTTAACCATTAGGACTCATGACTCAGCTTATGCTGTTAGTGATGTTGTTACTTGGATATTGCCAGAGAATTTACCCCATATTGATATGGTTATCGCTCAGGTTGACGCTACAACCGGTAATCCTATGATTGTTCATTATATTGGTTTTGCGCCTAAAATTGATTTTTGATTATGACATGGCTAGGCATTATCGATTTGAACCATCGAAATATAACCACTAAGTAATGGCTTGGACTATTATTTAAAGTGGCGGTCGTACGGCATTTAGTGGCTGGTTGTGCAACGTTAATATTATCAAATAAACAACGTTATTTACTGTTGATTTGCTACCAAAGATAAACAGATATTATCTGGTGCTTCTAAGGATAAATGATTAACCCTAAAGAGAAATTATGAACATCATCGAGAAATCATTAGCAATCGCTTTACAAGCTTATTCGGGGAAACAAGATAAGGCAGGGAAAGCATATATTCTTCATCCACTTAGGGTCATGGCCAAAATGGATACGGAATACGAAATGGCTGTTGCCTTGCTTCACGATGTTATAGAAGATTCTGATTATACTGCTGAGTATCTCCTAGAAGAGGGTATCCCATTAGATGTAGTAAACGCAGTGCAATTGTTATCTAAGAGCGGTGATGAAAGTTACCATCAATTTATCAATCGCGTTAGCGCTAATCCATTGGCGGTCAAAGTTAAAATCGCTGATATTGAGGATAATATCAATATTTTACGTTTAAAGGTTATTGATGCAAAAGATCTTGAGCGGATGGCGAAATACCATGCAGCCTGGAAGACGCTGCAAACTTTAACGCCCATAACGTCATAAAATTAAAAAGTTTTCGTTACACCTGCTATTGTTGAGTAATTAAGCTAACATTCACTATTGTCTAACCGTAGTATTTGGATGAAATAAATAGGACTGGCTTTAAAAACGAGAGAGTTAATATGGATTTTAATTTACTGCGTTTGTGTGTGTATTTACTTTTTCTAAGTCTATGTAACCTAGTTTATCTCCCTTATGCTTGTGCAGCGGATAAGTTCGTTATAAATCACTCAGTCTCAGAAAGTGATCGACGCTATCAATATACTTATGAGCTGTTAGATTTAATTATTCAAGAGACCAATGCCGATTTTGGGGATGCTTCTATTGAGGTGACTAATCTGGTGATGAGTCGAAATCGGATATTTAAATCATTACAGGATGGCCAAACGATTAATGTTATGGCCGAAGCATCAAATGAAGAGTGGAATACAAAGCTCATTCCTATCCCTATCCCCATCCGCAAAGGCATTCAAGGGTTTAGAGTTTTTATTATTAAAAATGAAAATAAAAACTTGTTGGCCAATATTGATTCACTAGAGCAATTGATGAGGCTGCGAACCGGTTCAGGTAGTCAGTGGTCTACTAGGGTTGCTATGAAACAAGCAGGATTCGATGTGGTGGAGAGCGCGCAGTACGATAGTTTATTCAATATGCTTTCAAAAGGACGTTTTATCACATTTGGGCGTGGAGTGAATGAGGCTTATCAAGAGGTTGAGTTATTTCAAAAGCGTTATCCTGAATTAATTGTAGATGAACATATTGTGCTTAATATCCCTCTGGCGACTTATTATTATGTATCACCTACAAAGCCTAGGTTAGCGAATAGAATCAAGGTTGGTTTACTGAGAATGATTGAAAATGGCAAGTTTGATAAACTTTTCTATCAATGGCATTGCGAGTACTTAATGCGAAGTCAGCTTAACAAACGCAAATTATTTAAAATTAGTAACCCGCTGGTAGTCGAATCACAAATGACTTCGATTATGGGTAAAGACTTTTTGTTTAATTCAAGTTTGGATGCATCATCTATCTGTCAAAAGTACCTTAAACCATAATAACCAATGACAAATGGTTCAGTGAGTATTCTCTAAGTCGTTAAGAATACTTATTTATGCCGATTTAACCACTATTTGGAAATATTACTGCCGTTATGCTAGAGATTAACTATTCTATTGGTGACCTAAAAACCTCGATGCTGGTTGTAGAAGATCATCATTTTTACCTTCTTACTGAGGTATGGGTAAAGGCTGAAGAACTGAGCATCGGTGATAAAATAGTTGCTTGTAGTGATGCTGTCGCTGAGATAGACAAGATCAATAAAGTTGAAGATTCACATCATTGCCAAGATTTAAAAATAAGCCACAATCATAATTATTTTGTCACCACTACTCGTCCGGCTTTTCATGACACGCTTTGCGATAGGGCGCCAATCGATAAACTTGAACTTATGGCCTATGAGTTGGCCAATAGACCCTCTAACTATCCTGATGGTAGGCTAACCGGTTACCATGGTGGGCCTTGGGTTGCGGCTAAATATTTACATCGCGATCCCGACAAGGAAGTTATCGGTTGGGGCCGTGCCAATGACAGCATGTGCGCTGAAGATGCAGCTGTAAGTGATTTGAGGCAAAAATTGGGTGATGCGATTGTGCTACATCGAAGTAATGTAACTATTTCTCATGCCTATTTGAGAAAATATACTAAAAAAGGCCGCTTTGTGAATACAATGAGTCCTTGTATTCACTGTCGTGATAACTATGGTAGTGCACTAAATGACCTCACAGTTGGTGTGAGTAATTTAGCTAAAGACGGTCGTGATTATTTGCCCCTAGTCGAAGAGTCATCCTAAGTTACATATGGATTAACCACCCGAAACTCCAAATCAACAATCCCAGTTCAGCTTGAGATTAAGCCTATCTGCATATTTCATATCGCTCGATTTTATTGCACTAATGAATAAATTTTGCGGCAGCACTTATCTGGAAAACCTGACAGATAATGATTGTCGCAAGCGATGATATTGGATTTGGTAATAGGAATCTGTAGGCTTATTGTTGAATAAGAGCTTTAAGTTGATTTGCAACCGACGCTATTTTACGTCAAATTAGTTTCAGTGATTTAGGTTTATTATAGAACTGTTCAGCTGCCTTGTCTCACTACTAAGGAATTTACGTGAATATTTCAGAATCACACAGAAAAGAGCTTTTGGTTGCTAAATCGCTATTAGAAAACCCTGGGCTAGCGGTAAAAATAACTAGCTTTATAGGTACTCCTATTGAAAAAGGTTTAGCGTTACTACCTGAAAACTGGAATAAAAATATTGCCAAAGTCACAGAAAAATCGCTACTTAAAGCGTCTGATGCGGCGATATTTACAATGAAAGATATTCCCGGAGAACAGTCGTCTAATGTTTGGCATAAATTAGGCGTTGCGGTGAGTGGTGGTATGGGTGGTTTTTTTGGCTTAGCTGCAATTGCCGTTGAGCTTCCTATTTCGACAGCAATAATGTTGCGCTCTATCGCTGATATTGCTCGAAGTGAAGGCGAGTTGATTACTACGCTGGAAACCAAGATGGCTTGTTTAGAGGTCTTTGCATTAGGAGGCGCAAGTGATTTGGATGACAGTAGTGAATCAGGATACTTTGCCATACGCGCTACGCTAGCTAAATCTGTGTCTGAAGCCACTGAATTTATGCTTAAAAAAGGGCTTACCGATGAGGCCGCGCCTATTTTAGTTAAGTTAATCACTAAAATCGCTGAAAAGTTTGGCGTTCAAGTGACGCAAAAAGCTGCAGCTCAAGCTGTACCCGCTATCGGCGCAGCTGGTGGCGCAGTGATCAATACTTTGTTTATTGATCATTTTCAAGACATGGCCAGAGGGCATTTTATTGTACGAAAGTTAGAGCGAGTATACGGACATGAAAGTGTAAAAATCGCCTATGAATCGTTAGCTCAAAAAGGCAATAGATAACTTCACATGCGCAATTCATTTTGATAGCAAGCGTATTTCATACGCCAGTTTTATTACGCTGATACGTCAATTGGCTTTGTGTGCTAAATCAATTACTCGTTTGCTATCAGTGATGCAAACCGTTCGGTTTGGACTGGCTTAATTCATCTCTTATATTCAATAGCGGTTCTGTAAACACAAGCTCGCAGGTACATTATCGACCAGTAATACCCTAGCCAGACCATTATACTGCTCGCTGTGTTTGTTGAATAGATGACATAAAGCATCTATTCTTTATGCACTTAGCTATAACATCAAGCTGGATTTTTAGTCAGAGAAGGATAGCAATATGACACAACCTGTACCTGAACAGGCCGATAATACTAAGTCGTCAACAACCGACGATCTACAGCCAAACAACAAGGCTGTTAAACGTGAAGAGCGGCAGAAGCAGTCAACAAAAGTAGAGATAGCGTTGACAGGTTCAGAGCGTGAAGCTGTGGATGAGCATGGCAGTCTTTCATCTCTCACCGTCTATTCTATTATTCTGCGTGAAGGTCAGGAGGAGCTGCAGCGGCCGCTACTCTCTTTGTGGTGGTCTGGTATCGCGGCTGGTATCGGTATTTCATCATCGGTGTTGGCTGAAGGTATCATCCGAAGTAATCTAGGCTCCGATCACCCTTATTTGTCGCTTATTGAAAGCCTTGGATACACTTTTGGTTTTGTACTCGTCATTTTAGCAAGACTGCAGCTGTTTACTGAAAACACCATCACAGTCGTACTGCCGCTGCTAGCCAGCACAACACAGCGTCGTCTGGTGTGTACTGCTCGCTTGTGGGCTGTGGTATTGGCCGCTAATTTCGTTGGCACTTTGTTTACCGCGGCTATTTTCGTTCACGGTAGCGTTTTAACAGAAGAGATCCTTAGCGCGGTTCTCCAGATATCACGCCATGTCGCCGAGTTAACGCCGGCAGAGACACTGATGCGCGGCATTCCGGCGGGCTTTTTTATAGCCGTACTGGTGTGGATGTTGCCCTCGGCAAAAGGGTCTGAAGTGCTGGTTATTATTATGTTTACATGGTTAATTGCAGCTGGAGGCTTTACTCATGTTATTGCTGGCTCCAATGAAATATTTAGCCTTGTTGTCAATGGGGAGATGAATATGTTCACTGCGCTATCACACCATATCGGTCCCATGCTGCTGGGCAATATTATTGGCGGTACAGGGCTGTTCGCCATGTTAGCTTATGGCCAAGTTAGAGAAGAAATGTAAATTTCATATTGAAACAAGTGATGTTGTCTATTCTCAACATGGCTGACATGGTTGTTTTTATATGATTTACTGGAGCCATTTCATCAGGCGCTTGATTTATAATGAGTCAGCACCTGTCTTAAATGATGACGATGTTGGATGACCCATATCGTCTCACATAGCTTAGTCCTGTTATGCAGGTTACAGCAGCGTAATACTCTTTTAAGGATTTAATCATGTCTTTGCTGCTAACGGTTTTAGCAACCACATTGCTTGCTGGTTTGGCTATGCCATTAGGGGCCTTAATTGCCCGTTTTGAGAACGTCAGCAGTGAGTGGCTTGAGCAGGAGTTTAGGCACAGTGTCATGGCTTTTGGCGGTGGGGCACTATTGTCTGCCGTTGCTTTGGTTTTAGTACCAGAGGGTATAGCGCATCTTAAGCCATTATCTGCTTGTATCTGGTTTATGGTCGGTGGGCTGAGCTTTATGGCCCTTGATATTTACCTGCAAAAAATAGCGACGCCTGCTAGCCAGCTTGCTGCAATGCTGGCTGACTTTATCCCTGAGTCCATTGCTCTGGGAGCCGCATTTGCAACGGGCAGCAGTAATGCATTTTTACTTGCAGGGTTAATCGCGCTCCAAAATGTGCCAGAAGGATTTAGTGCTTATCGTGAGTTAAATGGCTCTTCTGCTTTTCGGCCCCATAAAATTATTCTTATGTTTTGTTTTATGGCATTGCTGGGTCCCATAGCAGCCATGTCTGGCTATTTATGGCTTTCAGAGTCGCCAAAAGTGATTGCCGCAGTCATGCTGTTTGCCTCTGGCGGTATTCTCTATTCAATATTTCAAGATTTAGCTCCTCAGGTAAAACTAGAACAACGTTGGGCACCGCCAATGGGAGCTGTATTAGGGTTTTGCCTTGGTATGCTGGGGTTAATGTTAACCGCATAATCAATACTATCGTTAGGTAACATTGGACAATCTCCAGACGACAAAGAGAGTCAACAAAAAAGGATGATGCTCAGTTAACTTATCTACATTTAACCATCGTTGTGCCAGCCTTTATGTCGAGTAGATAATTAACTCTGTGGATTTTTGCTTAGCCGGTCGACGGCCTCACATATCATTAACCTCTGTTGTTATCTTTTCGGTATCTGAATGATATAACTTGTGTGACAGACGGTAATTATTGCTGCAGGGTTTTATCTGTCTCAGGTAGAATGCCGACCCAGCACTTCGTTTTTTATTTTTGGATATCCTCTAAATGCAAATCAATCGTGTACTTCTGACCGCTGTCGGTAGTGTTTTACTGGCTATGGTGACCATTCAATCCGGCGCTTCTTTAGCCAAGCAACTTTTCCCTTTGGTTGGGCCAGAAGGCACCACCGCTTTGCGTTTAGGCTTTGCTGCTACCGTACTTTGGTTGGTGTTTCGCCCATGGCGAGCATTACCACAAGGCCGAGATTGGCAGAGCATTATTATTTATGGCCTATGTTTAGGTGGGATGAATATCCTGTTTTACTTAGCCATTGATCGCATTCCTCTGGGGATAGCTGTTGCGCTGGAGTTCACTGGCCCTTTAGCTGTCGCTTTATTTGGCTCTAAGCGCAAAAGTGATCTGTTTTGGGTTGCCTGTGCTATTGCGGGGATTTTGCTGTTAATGCCTGATTTATCTAGCGCACAAGGGCTTGATCTCACTGGTGCATTAATGGCATTAGGCGCCGGAGCATGTTGGGCTGGTTACATTTTGTTTGGAACTCGCACAGGCAAGCAAGCATCAGGTGGCATCACCGTTGCCTTAGGCATGACTGTTGCTGCAGTCGTTCTGGTACCTATTGGCGCAGTTAGCCAAGGCATGGCATTACTGAGCTGGGAAGTGTTACCGCTTGGATTATTAGTCGGGGTGTTATCCAGTGCTTTGCCTTATTCTTTGGAAATGGTGGCCTTGAGAAATATGCCGACACAAGCTTTTAGTGTGTTGATGAGTTTAGAGCCTGCAATTGCCGCATTGGCGGGTTTTATTATTTTAAGTGAGCAATTGACCTTGCTCCAGTGGGCCGCAATCGGTTTAGTGATTATCGCTTCTATCGGCAGTAGTTTTACGCCTAAAAAAGCCATTGAGATGGGCGTGTAGCTTTGTTTATAGTTTTTGTTTGCTTAATACATTGATATTTATGCTTTGGCTTGTCGTTAAAGTTGCTACGAGCCACAATGGCTAGCTTATGCTGGCTGTATGTTTAGGGTTAACTTTGAAGCTGTAATTATAATTTTTCGCTCATTGATTCCAGCTATGGATTCTAGGTGTCGCCAGCCATATTTTTCACATCTTGTCGCTCATCGTTTTTATCGCCGATAGGTCACAGGCACAATGATCAAGATAGCAGCTTAATGTTTTTCTGCTTAGAACCGTAATGTTATCGATTAATAAATGGCGATATTAGCCACGTATTATGTGGTTGTTAAATCTACTGTGGCGCAGAAGAGGAGATAAAAGACTAGACTGTTTTTTTATTATTTAGGCTTTATACTTCCCGGCTGTTTTGTCTTTATAGAATGTAAAACATGAAAAGTTGGATATTTTTAAGTGTGGCCATTTTAACTGAAGTGGTAGCCACTTCAGCGCTAAAAGCCAGTGATGGATTTTCAAAATTAGCGCCTTCAATCGTAGTTGTTGTCGGCTACGTATTATCTTTTTATTTTTTATCACTCGCACTAAAAAGCATTCCTGTCGGTGTTGCTTACGCTACTTGGGCTGGACTGGGTATCGTATTAATTACACTTATCGCTTGGGTGATGTATGGGCAAAAATTAGATTTAGGTGCACTGGTGGGGATGGCGTTCATTTTAGTCGGTGTCGTTGTGATGAATTTATTCTCAAATGTGACTCCGCATTAGCGCGTTAACTAATAAGTAGGCATGAGCTATTGAGCCCTGGTCTGTTAAGTAACGGTATTGATTAGCAACTTATGGTGCTCATTCGTCGTCCGTTTCGGGGCAATAAAAAGGGCTTAACAATGATAGTCATTGTTAAGCCCTTTTTTGTATCAGTGGTCACTCAAGCCCAAACGATCAATGAGCTTATCGTTTGGGTTATCAGTACTATTACCACGCCATGTCTAAAATCTTGCGACTGGTAGTTAAATCTACTTTGCCGCTTTCAGATAATGCCGTCATACCGTGTGCTTCTAAAGCATCTATCACTAGGCCAAGCTGATCTTGAGTGACACCATGATCGCGCAAGCGTGTCGGTAACCCTACTTGCTTGAAGAACGCCTCTGTTTTATCAATCGCTTGATCTACACGGCTGCCTTCATCACCTTCAGTAATATCCCAAACGCGTGCAGCGTATTGCACTAATTTAGCGTGCTTTTGCTCTTTCAATACGCGCCATAATGATGGCAACACAACGGCTAAGGTTTGCGCATGGTCAATATGGAATAATGCAGTTAACTCATGGCCAATCATGTGCGTCGACCAATCTAAAGGAACGCCAGTGCCGATCATGCCGTTTAAGGCCGATGTTGCACTCCACATTAAGTTAGCACGAGCATCATAATTGGTTGGTTCTTCAACCGTAATAGGACCAACTTCGATTAGGGTACGTAAAATACCTTCAGCCATGCGGTCTTGTACACGGGCATCAACAGGATAGGTCGCATATTGCTCAAGTACGTGTACAAATGCATCGACTACACCATTTGCCACTTGGATTTTTGGTAAGCTAAAAGTCAATTCTGGATCAAGCATGGCAAACGTTGGGTAAACGCATGGATGATTTACTGGGAATTTACCACCTTTATAGCTGACTACTGCAAAGGCGTTCATTTCAGAACCCGTCGCAGGAAGCGTTGCAATAACTCCCAGTGGAATAACCTTGTCGTTAGCCACGGGTACCGGTGTAAAGCCGTGATGTAATAAGCTTGCCGTGTCGCCATCAAACTGAGTCGCTAAAGCGATAAACTTAGTACCGTCCATCACTGAGCCACCACCAACAGCGAGTAAGAAGTCGATGTTTTCTTTACGAGCAACTTCAACCGCTTTAATGAGTGTGTCGTACTTAGGGTTCGCTTCAATGCCGCCGAACTCAAATACTACGCGGTCACCTAATGCAGCTTTAACTTTATCTAATGTGCCAAAACGCTGAACGCTGCCACCGCCATAAGTGATTAATACTCTTGCATTGGCTGGAACAAGCTGATCTAACTCTGCGATACGGTCTTTACCGAAAACAACATGTGTAGGGTTACGATAATCAAAATTAAGCATAATAGACGCCTTTTGGTTTTGCGCTGAAACAAAGAGTTGGCTTCTTGTGTATATAGGTTTTTTATACACAACAGCAACGATAAATCATCTGGCTATGATAGCCCTTTGAGTCAAAATAAACATACACAGAACTATCGTGTTCATGCCTATTCCTATCTTTATTATATAAATATGATGGTTTTTAGATAAATTAAATACCTTTTTCTGCTTTTTTGCTAGTATCAATACCATAATTTATTCTGAGGGAAAGTGTATGAGTGAGATAGCAAGATTAATGGCGCCGCTTGCGCCTAAAGAAGGCGTTAATCATACTCATTTAGCGGGTGTTAATGTATTTCGTAGCTCGCAGTATGGCGCGCGTGGACCAATGTGCTACTCGCAAGGTGTACTCATTGTTGGCCAAGGTAAAAAGCGGGTTTACTTAGACAATCAAAGCTTCGATTACGATCGCCAGCGTTCATTAGTGATGACGGTACCATTGCCGGTAGAGTGTGAAACCTTCGCCAGTATTGAAGAACCGGTATTAGTGTTGATGGTTGATATCGACTTAGTACAGCTTAATTATATTATTCGGCTGATGGACGAGCATAATCAAATCCCCAAAGATTTAAATGAATCGCGTCAGAGTGGTTTTTTTGTTGCAGACAACACTGAAGACATGGATTGTAGCGTGATTAGACTATTGCAAGCATTGCAATCACCGCTTGAGGCTAAAGTGATGGGTGAGGCGTTAGTGCTTGAGCTGTTATATCGTTTGTTAGACTCACCTAACGCAGCGCCATTGTATGCATTATCCTTAAGCCACACACGTTTATCTAGGGTTGAAAAAGCCCTCAGTTATATTCATAAGCATTATGGTGAGTCGGTCGAAGTCGACACATTAGCCAGCCTAGTTAATATGAGCCCGTCTGCATTTCATCGTTGCTTTAAAGAAGTCACCGCATCTTCACCGATACAATACTTGAAGAAAATTCGCCTGAATAAGGCAAAAGCATTACTGCAACTGCAAAAACTCAAGGTCAAAGAGGTATCGACACAAGTGGGTTATGAAAGTACTGCCCAGTTTAGTCGTGAGTTTAAACGCTACTTTGATCAAAGCCCGGGCGAGTGCGCTAGGTTATAATATTTTATATCGATAAGGTGCTATAAACCCATCTTGTGTTTTCTGTTAAGGTTTCCTTATGTCAGCTGCACCAACGCAAATTACCTTTTTTGAATTTTTAACGCCGTTAGTCGCATCTGGACTAAAAACCATTACTATCCGCGATATAAGCGAGAGCCATTACCAACCTGGTAGCCAAGTTGAGGTGTTCACCCTCGAAACCCATATTAAAGTGTGTGACATTATGATTTTGGCGGTTGAGCCATTAGCCTTTGCTGACATTAATGAGTTTCATGCCGCCCAAGAAAGCTTGCCATTAGCAGAGTTAAAGCTGCTTATTCAGAAGGTCTATCCTAATCAGCCAACATTATTTATGATTTCATTTAAATTGGTTGCTGCTTAATCGCTATTATTTCCCTAAATGCTGCACTAAGACTAAGACTAAGACTAAGAGCATCCAGATTCTATTTTATTCCTAACCAATTATTCGATAGTGCGCGATCTAGCCTTTATTTTATCTGTTTGTTTTGGTTGCGGCATAAACTGTTTCATTGGCGATCTAACAGCAGTGTCTAAAACATGATCTGCTTAACAAATGGGTAAGGATAAGCGTGTTAGTTTATGTATTTGTTGGCGAGTTCGCATTTTAGCAATTTATAAAGTGTTATTTTGATTTCCTGCATCTACAGTGCGTCTTTTATTTAGCGCTTTTTATCAATGGTTTTTGCTCTCAGTGACTCATTCAGTTAGGATTTTTTATGTCTCCAATTATTCAATCAGCCAGTCATGAGCTGATTAAACCTTATCAGTCAAATATTACGGTACCCAATTGGATGATCAGTTCTATGGAGCGGGTGATGCAATATTATGTTGATAAGAATTTGCGTCTCGACACCATCTCAACAGACCGCATGCCTAAGCCCGTTGAAGGCAAAAAATACATGTTGTACGCACACATTCCGTTTTGCCATACCTTGTGTTCATTTTGTACTTTTCACCGATTTTTATTCCGTGAAGACAAAGCGCGCGAATATTTTGTGGCGCTGCGCAAAGAAATGCAAATGGCCAAAGATTTAGGCTATGAGTTTGAATCTATGTACATTGGTGGCGGAACGACTACCGTACTTGAAGATGAATTAGCCCGCACAATTGAACACGCAAAAAATCTGTTTCCTGGCATTAAAGAAGTCTCTTGTGAGTCGGATCCACAACATTTAGCCAGCCCTGAGTTTAAGCAGTTAAAAGGTTTGGTCGACAGAATGTCGATTGGGGTACAAAGCTTTGACGACGGCATTTTAAAAATGACTGATCGATTAGATAAGTTTGGTTCAGGCCAGCAAACCTTTGACCGCATTATGGCAGCTAAAGAGCTATTTCCGATCATTAACGTTGATTTGATTTTTGGCTTTCGTGGGCAAACAGAAGAGATTATTCGGTCTGACCTTGAAATGGCGTCTAAACTCGATCCGCGCCAAATTACCACTTATCCATTGATGATCACCCATCAAACGCGTAAAAGTGTCAAAGCAGATCTGGCAGCACCTCATGGTGAAATGGTTAATCAGTACCGCCAAATTTTAAATCGCTTAACTGGGCAATATACTCAATTGTCTGCATGGGCGTTTGGTAAAACCAATGATGAAGGTTTTGATGAGTATGTGATCGACTATGATGAATATCTTGGTGTCGGTTCAGGCTCATTTAGTTTTTTAAATGACACCTTATATGTAAATACTTTTTCGCTAAAAAAATATCAACAACGTATTGCTGAAGGTCGAATGGCTGTTGAGCAACAGAAAAAATATCAGCTAAAAGAAGTCATGCAGTATCGTTTTTTACTGGGGATGTTTTCTGGGCGTTTATCGCGTCAATATTTTCGCGATACTTTTAACGTTAATCTAGATACCGCCTTGTTTAAAGAAATGGCATCAATGAAAGCGATGGGGGCACTGAAAAATGATCCTATTAATCCTGACAAACTGATTGTGACCGATAATGGCAAAATGCTCGGATTATTGATGATGAAGGAGTTTTACTCGGGTATGGACAATGTGCGCGCCCAATTACGTCAACCACTTGCTGAAGCGGATATGTGATCCTGTGATCAACCACCAAAGGCCGTGTTAATCACGGCCTTTTTGTTATACTCAAGGTTCTTTTTAACTACACTTTTTTAGGTGAGTTGCATGGCTAATATTCTTTTGCTTGCCAATATTAATTGTGATCGCATTCTAATGCTTGATAAACCCTTACAAACCGGTGGTCGATTTCATTATCAAGACGGTGGGTTACGTTTAGGCGGTGGCGGCGCGAACACTGGCTTAGGTTTAGTATGGGCCCAGCACAATGTGTCATTGGTGAGTGAGGTTGGCAGTGATGATATTGGCGATTGGATTTTAGCTAAGGCCAGCACTTTAGGGCTTGATTGTCGCTTAGTGCATCGTTTTAATGGCAATACGTGTGAGATGCTATTGGTGATGACCCCAGATGGTGAGCGCACCATTATTCGCCCTCAGCGACCTATTTTTGAACTGCCAGTGCCGCCTAAATGGCATCATTGGGATGCCTTTTATATTAACTCTTCGGCAAAAGGTGCTGGTGTTTGGGCGGCAAATGCTATTGCATCCAATCCTAACTGCAAAGTGATATCTCAACTGGCGAAAGATGAACGTAACCGTCCTTGTCATGTACTCATCGCGTCGATTACCGACATGCAAGGACGCTGTAATCAAGACCCATGGCTATTTGCTTACGCGATTGCGGGTGATGCATTGGAGTACTTTATTGTCACCGATGGTGACCAGGGAGCTATGGTGTACAGTGCCGACGGTGAACAACATGTGCCCGCGGTTACTGCTGACGTTATTGACACCACTGGGGCCGGCGATGCTTATGCTGCTGGGGTTATTCATGGTTTATGTCAGCAGATGTCAATTACCGATGCGATGCATGAAGGCGCTTTGTGGGCCTCATTTGCCGTTGCCACCCAAAGCTCAATTCCTGGCGAGGCCTTAAAACAGTACTTAAGTTAACGGCTATGAGTAATGATTAACTTTGAGGATGAATACATGTCTATGCACATGACTAAAATAGTCTTCGATTGTCATTTTAGTGTCATTGTTAGCGCTTATGATAAGCCCGTCTAAACAACTTTTATAGTGTCGGATGGTTAAGATCATTTTTCACTATGTTTTTAAGTATTATCTCCCATTATATTTATGGCCTTACTCTTCCCCAGTAAGGCTTTTTTTTGTCTGAAAATTGGGTATATTGGCACTCTGTAATCATGTTTAAGCAAGGACCCGCTGGATGAGTAAGCTATGGGTGAAAGGTATTTCTGGGTTATATTTAGGTGATCAAGTGCAAATGCATAATGGTGTTGCCAGTTGCATTAACCAAAAACATATCGCTAAGCAGTTGACCGTGCAATTTGATCGAGTTATCGGTAATAGCGAGGCTGATCCTAAGCATCATGGCGGGCTAGATAGAGTGCTGCATCATTTCCCGCGAGAGCATTATGGTCAGTACCGCCGCTGGGATTTAATGTCGACCTTTTTTGATGCACCTTCAATGGGTGAGAATATCAGTACTGTCGGCCTTAATGAGGCGCAAGTTTATATTGGTGATATAGTCCAAATTGGCGATGTGACATTACAAGTTACCCAGCCGCGATCACCTTGTTTTAAACTCAACTTGCAATTTGGTCACCCTAAATTTGCTTTAGCAATGCAAGAAAGTCGCATGTGTGGCTGGTTTTACCGAGTGCTATCGGAAGGCGATATTAATCCGAATGACAGTATTGTTTTGTTAGAAAGAAAAACGGATATCAGTGTAGCTAAAGCGATGCAGATATATTTTTTAGCAGAATTTGATGCTGCGCAATATCAGATACTGCTTGAATGTGAAGGTTTAGCGCAAACTTGGGTTAACTCATTACAGCGCCGACTTGATCAACAAAGTATAGAAGATTGGGCGATGCGCTTGTATGGCAATGCCAGTTAGTTAACCATAATATTATAAGAAATCTTGATAAGGAATATCACATGACCGAACTAACAGACACATTATCCAAAGACGCTAAAAATATGGGATTATTAGTACATGCCGCCAGTTTTGTCGGTTATATTTTCCCTCTGGGCAGTGTTCTTGGGCCGTTAATTATCTGGTTAATGAAGCGAGACGAGTTTGAGTTTGTAAACCAATGCGGAAAGAATTGCATTAATTTCAAACTAAGTTTAATGATTTATGCCTTAGTGTCTGGGATATTGATTTTTATTGGTGTGGGCGTATTACTACTGGCAGCGTTAGCATTACTCGACATTGTTTGTACCATTATCGCAATGGTGAAAGCCAGCGATGGCAAAGCTTATCAGTATCCACTGACTATTCGGTTTCTGAAATAACTAGCATGATAAATATATCGTGATCGGCAACAGCCATGAGCATAAAAAACGCCACTCAAATGAGTGGCGTTTTGTTAAAACGATTTATCGCATTTACACTTTAAAACGAGCAACTAGGGTATCTAGTCGAGTGGCTAATTGGTTCAATGATTCACTTGCGTGTGCAGCGGCATGAGCTGTTTCTGCGGTACGTTGAGTAATATCGTTGATTTCAGTCACATTACGATTAATGTCTTCAACCACAGTTGATTGCTCTTCCGTCGCGGCTGCAACTTGTATGTTCATATCGCTAATCAGTGCAATACGTTCACTAATGCCGCTTAATGACTGGCTCGCTTCATCAACAGCTGTAACACCCTCATGCGATCGGCTGCGCGATTGTTCCATAGCACTGACTGCTCGCGTCGTTTCTGATTGAAGTTTATCAATCATAGTTTGTACTTCGTTAGTCGAAGCTGCCGTACGAGAAGCTAAGTTACGGACTTCGTCTGCAACAACAGCAAAGCCTCGTCCTGCTTCACCGGCTCGAGCCGCTTCAATTGCCGCGTTCAGTGCCAATAAGTTAGTTTGCTCTGAAATTGCACGAATAACATCTAAAATACTGCCAATCGATTTAGTGTGCGTCGCTAATGATTCAATCACGTCACCGACTTGTTTGACGTCTTTAGATAGTTGATTAATGGTTTCACGTGCCCGTGTTACGACTTTCTGACCTTCAATTGATTCCGCATCTGCATCGCGGGCCGTGACTGCGGCTTGAGCTGCGTTAGTTGCAATTTCATTAACCGTAGCGCCCATTTCGTTAATTGCGGTGACCACCATAATCGTACGGTCTTTTTGTAATTGGCTGTCATCTAACGTCTGGTGTGACTGATTTGATACATCAATAGCAGATAAACCTAGTTGTTGGCTTGTGCTGGCCACTTCCAGGACCGTATCTTGGATCTTACTGATAAAGCTATTAAAACCACGAGCAAGCTGAGCAATTTCATCATCACCATTAACGGGTAGTCTTTGACGTAAATCGCCTTCGCCTTCACCAATGTTGCGAAATAGCTCGGCAATATGAGCAATAGGGCGGCTGACGGAACCTGCAACCGCAATCGAGATAGCTATAAATACCACTGCAATAAGAATGGTCCATATTAAGATCTGATAAGCGGACTCTTGTAGTAAGGCAAAGACTTCAGCTTCAGGCACTTGAGCCACTAAATACCAATCCATCGATTCAATATAGCTACTGGCAATCAACATGTGTTGGCCATCAACTTCTGCTTTAACTAAGTTAAAGTCACTTTTATTTAGCAGTTGGTTAGTATTGGCATTAGGGTATAAAGTGCTGAGCTTAGCCTTACCTACTTTATTGGTATCTCGATATAGTTTTACGTCACCTTTAGCATCCACTAAAAAGACAAATCCAGTGTCTTCAATTTTGAATGAATCTAATAAGTTAACCATATCATCTAGTGATTTAGCTAAGCCAACAAGCCCACGACCATTTGGCTGCTGATAGTTAATAAACAGTTTGACTTCACCATTGGCTTCGGTAAAAACATTGAGCATGCGCTCTTGTTTACTGTCGCGGTAATCAAAAAACCAACCGTCTTGCTCAGGGGTTAATACCCGTAAAAAGCCGTCTTGTGTATAGTAAGCTGCGGTTTCGCGATCGGCGTAAGACGCTTGAGCTAAGCCGTACTGATTTTTTAGGTCATTTAATTGTGCGATGACGAGGCTTTCTTGGTCCGCTGGGCGACCATTTTGGAGCCAGCCAAGCAACATTCTGCTATTGGCTAGTTGCTCCGCGGCATTCATTAAACTGCTAATTTGCAGGTCTACGTCATTGCGGATTTGCATGACTATGCTTGGCATTTCTGAATTAAGCATACGCTGCTCGACGATTTGCTTCGCACTGCGTTGACTCAGTAATCCGACTAATATTGTTGATAGCAGTACAGCAACTGTCACTGTCAGCAATATTTTTTGTTTAATGGTAAGGGTATTAAATGTGCTCATCTACAACAGCCTCTTGGGGTATATCTATGATATATCGGACACAATGCCAATAAATTGATAGTTATTTTGCTCTTAAGTTAATTAAGTAAACAAAATAGTCTTTTTGCGTAGGTTGTTCTGATTTTATGTGAGTAATAATAGTCTATAAAACAAAAAAAACGCACCTATATTTAAGTGCGTTTTTCGGCGGAGCTAATATTTTAACTATTGGTTAGCTTACATATTTGGGTAGTTTGGCCCACCGCCGCCTTCTGGAGTGACCCAGGTAATATTTTGGCTCGGATCTTTGATGTCACATGTTTTGCAATGAATACAATTCTGAGCATTTATCACAAATTTTTTGTCGCCGGCTTCTTCAATCACTTCATATACGCCTGCAGGGCAGTATCGTTGCGCGGGTTCATCAAATTTAACTAAGTTGACCGAAATCGGAATACTTTGGTCTTTAAGGTGTAAATGGCACAGTTGATCTTCTTCGTGATAAGTATTCGACAGATATACTGAAGACAGCTTATCGAAACTTAATTTACCGTCAGGTTTAGGATAATCAATCTTATTGTAATCACTGGCTAGGCCTAAAGTTGCGTAATCAGGGGTGGTATCCCTAAAGGTCAGCGGAAATTTACCACCAAACCAATTTTGGTCGATGTAATTAAAAGCGCCACCGACTATGGTGCCAAACTTATGTAATGCAGGACCAAAATTACGTGATTGATACAGTTCATCGTGCAGCCAGCTTTCTTCAAAACGTTGTTGGAAGCAATCGAGATCTTTACCACCTTCGATACCAGCCATCAAGCCTTCGCCTAACACTTTGGCTGCGATGATCCCACTCTTGATCGCGGTATGGGTGCCCTTAATTTTAGCAAAGTTAAGTGTGCCTGCATTACAGCCAATAATTAACCCACCAGGGAAGCTCATTTTAGGCAGTGAATTTAAACCACCTTTAGCAATGGCACGTGCGCCATAAGTTAAGCGCTCACCGCCAGTTAATGTTTTGGCAATCACTGGGTGAGTTTTATAACGTTGAAATTCATCAAATGGGCTGAGGTGAGGGTTTTGGTAATTTAAATCAATAATTAACCCCACTGCAACTTGGTTGTCTTCCATATGATATAGGAATCCCCCTCCAGATGAACCATTCACTAGAGGCCAACCGCCGGTGTGAACGACTTTACCTTGTTGGTGTTGTTCAGCAGGGATTTTCCAAATTTCTTTAAACCCTAAGCCATAATGCTGCGGTGTTTTGCCATTGTCTAAATGGTATTTTTGGATCAGCTGTTTACCTAAGTGACCCCGACAACCTTCTGAAAAAACGGTGTATTTAGCATGTAATTCCATGCCTGGCATGTAGCTGTCTTTGTGTTGACCATTTTCGCCAACGCCCATGTCACCAATTAAAATACCTTTGACACTATTGTCTTCATTAAACAGTAATTCACTGGCGGCAAACCCGGGGAAAATCTCTACGCCAAGTGCTTCAGCTCTATTAGCTAACCAACGGGCTAAGTTACCGACACTAATAATGTAATTACCATCGTTGTGCATGGTTTTAGGCACAAAGCTGTTTGGTATTAAGCGCGATTTATTCTCTGAGTTAAGCAGATAAATTTCGTCATGAGTGACTTTAGTCGTTAGCGGGATATCAGATTCACGCCAATCATTAAATAATTCGTCCAATACATCCGCTTCAAATACCGCTCCCGATAAAATATGTGCGCCAACCTCAGAGCCTTTTTCTACCACGCAAACGGTGATTTCCTTGTCGGCATCTTTAGATATTTGCATTAAACGACAAGCTGTTGCTAAACCTGCAGGGCCAGCACCGACTATTACTACGTCGAACTCCATTGACTCGCGTTCCATGTTGTCACCTTTCAAAGTTTCCCGTTCATCGCGGGTTTATTGTTTTTCTACAACGATAACTAAACGATCGTTTATCTTTTTAGTTACCTTACCGCAAAATTCACTTTTGTCACAGTAGCAAACATAATCTTGTCAGGGTGAGACGAGTCACAAATAGTTAACGATATAATCTTTTTCATTAAGATATTCACTAAAGGGGTATTTGTTAAAAGGCAATTAGGCCTATAATTGGATCTGACGGTTCTCCGAGCTTTGTGTCCTAAGTCAATGATATGGGCAGTTAGCCGTGGTAATTTTGCCACCGGGGTGAGTAAAGAAATGCATTCACCTCCCACACTTGGAAAGGTTAACATGTCCCAATTACAAGATAGTTTTGGTCGAAGGTTTCACTATTTACGAATGTCAGTCACTGACGTTTGTAACTTCAAATGTTCCTATTGTTTGCCAGATGGGTATAAACCCGATGGCAAACCGAGCTTTTTAACCCTCAATGAGATTGAAAATCTTGTTGCAGGCTTTGGCGCCGTTGGCACTCAAAAAGTTCGTATCACTGGTGGTGAGCCCACTCTGCGCAAAGATTTCACTGATATTGTGCGGATTGTTGCGGCGAATCCCAATATTAATACCGTAGCAATGACCACCAATGGTTATCGTTTACAGCAGAATGCTAAAGAATGGTATGAAGCTGGTTTACGGCGTATTAATGTTTCCGTTGATAGCTTAGATCCTAAAATGTTTTATCAAATTACCGGCGAAAATAAGTTTGATCTTGTTATGCGCGGTATTGATGCTGCATTGGAAGCGGGTTTTGAGCGGGTTAAAGTCAACGCCGTATTACTTAAAGGCTTAAACGATAAAGATTTACCACGGTTTTTACAGTGGATTAAACATATACCTATCGATTTACGCTTTATTGAGTTAATGGAAACGGGCTTGGGTCGCGACTACTTTAATGCGCATCATTTAGCTGGCGTTGATATCAAAAAACAACTTGAGCAGCAAGGCTGGTTATACGATTTACCGAGCGTTGATGATGGTCCTGCACAGAACTTTAGTCATGCCGACTACCAAGGTCGTATTGGGCTAATTATGCCCTATGCTAAAAACTTCTGTGCCAGCTGCAATCGCTTGCGCGTATCTGCCAAAGGTAAATTACATTTATGCTTATTTACTGAAAATGGCCTAGATTTGCGCGATTTATTGCAAGACACTTCACAGCAAGATGAGTTAATCACTCGGTTACACGGTCAATTAGCGCAGAAAAAAGAAACCCATTATCTACATCAAGGTATTACCGGTGTGACTCAGCATCTTGCCTCTATTGGTGGTTAAGCGGTTATTGAGCTAAACCGACTGATGCGGACATTTTTGTGACGCTCAGTCGATAGACATTGAATTTTTATTAAGGCAGTAGCAGCATGAGCAATCGTTTTACCCATATTAACGCCGATGGTAATGCCCATATGGTTGATGTCACTGAAAAAGCCGTCACTGAGCGCGAAGCCCGCGCAGAAGCCTTTATTGATATGGCTCCCACTACCTTAGCGATGATTATGAATGGCAGCCATCACAAAGGTGATGTGTTTGCTACCGCACGTATTGCTGGTATTCAAGCGGCTAAAAAAACTGCTGATTTAATACCTTTATGTCATCCGTTAATGCTGACTAAAGTGGAAGTTGAGCTTGAAGCTCAGCCTGAGCACAATCGTGTGCGCATTACCAGTTTATGTAAGCTATCGGGTAAAACCGGTGTAGAAATGGAAGCGCTAACGGCTGCTTCTGTCGCCGCCTTAACCATTTACGATATGTGTAAGGCAGTACAAAAAGACATGATTATTTCTCAAGTTCGTTTGCTTGAAAAACGCGGCGGTAAATCTGGCCATTTTCAAGCTTAAGCTGCCTTATATGAGCTAACGTTCATCCAATATGTTTTATGAATAAATGCATTGAGAGACCACTATGATCCAAGTGTTATTTTTTGCGCAAATTCGCGAATTACTCGATACCGCTAAAGTCGAACACAGTGCCGACAATATAGACACCGCCGAAGCATTACGCGCTGCGCTTGCTGCCACTGATGATAAGTGGGCTAAAGTGTTGGCATCAGACAAATTGCTGGTGGCGATTAATCAAACCATGAGCCAATGGGATTCGCCTGTAAATGACGGTGATGAAGTGGCCTTTTTCCCTCCGGTCACAGGGGGGTAATATGAAACAGAGCAATCAAATTATTGTCCGTGTGCATGCTGAAGATTTTAGCGTTGCCGATGAGTATGCGCTCTTGGCTTGCGATAATCAGGATGGTGCAGTAGTCAATTTTGTTGGCAAAGTTCGTGACTTTAATGATGGCTGCGCCGTAACCGATCTAACCCTAGAGCATTATCCTGGAATGACAGAGTCGGTTTTATTACAGATTAGCCAGCAGGCTTGTGAGCGGTGGCCGTTAAACAAAGTGACCATTATTCATCGAGTGGGTACGCTAACACTTGGTGAGCAAATAGTCTTTATCGGTGTCACCAGTGCCCATCGTAAAGCCGCTTTTGCAGCGTGTGAGTTTTTAATCGACTTCTTAAAAACCAAAGCCCCTTTTTGGAAACTGGAAGCGGGCGATACTGGCAGTAAGTGGGTTGAAGCGCGTGATAGCGATCAACAAGCGGCTCAAATGTGGAAAAAGTAATATTGTTCCGTATTACTGGTATACAGTAAGGATAATCTCTCAATGCCTTTCATTAATAGCATTACTCCAATTTTTTATCGGCTGGTACAGTATATTAACGCAAGTGGTATGGCGGCGTTACTGGCGACGGTTGGTGTGATTGGGTTCAGTTCTGCAAGCTTGGCCAGCGATGCTCCGGCCATTGCTGCAGCGGCTAATATTAAGTTTGCAGTAGATGAAATCGCGATGCGTTTTCAACAGCAAACAGGCTTGGAACTGCGGATTAGTTATGGTTCATCGGGTAATTTTATCACCCAAATTCAGCATGGTGCTCCATTTGAGATGATGCTCAGTGCTGATGAAGGTTATATTGATAAGTTACATCAAGCGGGCTTCACTCAAGACGAGGGCATTGTTTATGCCATCGGACGTTTAGCTCTTGCTGCTCCTAAGGCTTCGCCATTGATTTTAGACCCAGAGCTAGTGGGCTTAAGGCAGTTAATCGATGATGGAAAGCTATCTCGTTTCGCCATTGCCAATCCAGATCATGCACCTTATGGAGTGAGTGCCCGTGAAGTTCTCAAAGCAAAAGGTTTATGGGATGCACTCCAGCCGATGCTGATCTTAGGTGAGAATGCCGGACAAGCGACCCAATTTACCATTAGTGGTTCCACTCAAGGCGGTATAGTGCCGTTATCCTTGGTGTTGACACCTGAGTTTGCTAAGCGCGGTAACTACGTGATTATTCCAGACGTGTTATTTCAACCTCTTAATCAACGGATGGCATTGATGCCACAGGCATCTGAAACGGCCGAGCTATTCTATCAATACATGCAATCTAATGAGGCGCGGCAAGTGTTAACGCAATTTGGATTTAACTTACCTAAGCCTGTCGTTAAGCAGGGTGACTAATGGATTGGCAAGCGCTGTGGCTGTCGGTAAGATTAAGTTGTTTTACCGTTGTAGTGTTAATTCCGCTGGCCATAGTGATTGGGCGATGGTTAGCGTACCGTCAGTTTAAGGGCAAGTCATTGCTTGAGGCTCTGATCATGGCACCATTAGTATTGCCCCCGACTGTTATTGGCTATTACTTATTGGTCGGTTTAGGCAATCAGAGCATGATTGGCCAGTGGGTTGAACAATTAACAGGTCAACAACTGGTGTTTCATTTCTCAGGGTTAGTCATAGCCTCTATTATTGTTAATATTCCCTTTGCTGTTCAGCCTATTCAACGTGCGTTTGAAACTATTCCTATTGATATTCGCGACGCTGCGGCTTGTTGCGGTATGAGCCGATTACGGATTTTTTTTCGAGTTGAGTTACCCATGATTTGGCCTGGTGTATTAACCGCCCTGGTACTGTGTTTCTCCCATGTGCTGGGTGAATTTGGTGTGGTGTTAATGCTGGGCGGTAACATTGCGGGTGAAACTAAAACTATCTCAATAGCCATTTATGATAGTGTGCAGGCATTCGATTTTGATTCGGCAGGGATGATGTCTTTAGTCTTATTGTTGTTTGCGGTAAGCGCATTAGCACTCACTACCAGTATGTCGAGGCGTTTAGGAGGGCATTATAATGCCTCGCCACGCTGATCTTACTTGTGATATTTCACAAACACTACCTATTCCATTGAAAGCGCATTTTAGTTGCCAAGCGGGTGAGGTCTTAGCGGTTGTTGGCCCATCGGGTGGTGGTAAAACAACACTACTGAGAATGATTGCTGGTTTGACATTACCGCAACAGGGGCAGATTCATTGTGGTGAACAGTTGTGGTTTGATGCACAACAGTCGATTTCACTCACACCACAGCAACGACATATTGGTTATATGCCGCAGAATTTTGGTTTGTTTCCGCATTTATCGGCGTTAGATAATGTCATTTCTGGGCTTGATCATGTGCCCAAAGCCTTAAGAAAGCAACGTGCACTAGATTGGTTGGAACGTGTCAATTTGCATGGATTACCTGATCGTTTACCCGCACAATTATCGGGTGGACAGCGCCAACGAGTTGCGCTTGCGCGAGCGTTGGCACGTGAGCCGGCTATTTTGTTATTAGATGAGCCCTTTTCTGCGGTAGATAAAGAAACTCGTGAGCGCTTATACATAGAGTTAGCGCGTTTGAAGCAACAACTATCCATACCGGTAATTATGGTAACCCATGATATTCACGAGGCCTTGTTACTGGCCGATAAAATGATATTAATTAGTCAGGGTAGGATGCTGCAACAAGGCAAGCCCTTTGAGGTGTTATCTCATCCTAATGATGAGGCGGTTGCGAGACAGATGGGCTTGAGAAATATTTTTGATGGCCAAGTTGTGTCACAAGATATTGAACGCAACATCACTCAGTTTACACTGGGTGATGAACTCATCGTCTGTGATAGCGCCCCCACATTAGAGATTGGTCAAGCTATTCGTTGGGTTATTCCCAATCAAGGGATTCGCTTTAATGCCATTAGCAGTGGTCGTCTGTGCAAGAGCATAAATAAGTTAGAGGTATTCATCGAATCTGTATTGATAATGGGCGAATCCTCTCGGGTGATCGCATCAGTTGTTGGCATAGGATCAATCATTAATGCTGATGTACCAACTCATTTAGTGCAAAAGTTATCAATCGCGGCAGGAGTGCAAACGACCATAGCGCTCAAGTCAGACCAAATTCATATTTTAAATATCAGAGACAGTTGATCTTTTAAGATGAATGCAGCCAGAAGGGGACGGCTAAACGATTTTTCCCTTTAGTTATAAGGTATTTTCTTACAATGGCTAAGTGCCACAACTTATGCCGTATTAGAAACTGTTTATCTCGAACCCAATTTAGCCATCAATGTTCAACAGCCCTTTGTCTTAACTTGGATCGTTAATTTATTTTAAATAACTTTTTCGCTCAGTTTGCTGCGCCGATTAGCGTGTGAGACGCATCAGTGCCAAATAAGATAACATAGCCTACTATTGGCGCGAGTTTGATCACTCTATTCGATACTTTATACTGATTTTATGTCATAAAATGGCGCTTCAGCATCATTTAAAATGGTATTTATGATCAATTATTAATCTTAGATTTCTTGGGACTTTGGCTGCTCTTAGGTAAAGTGGGCAGGTAATAAAATTTTCAATTATATAGAGGCTCGTGATGGTTCGGTTGCTGCTAGCAATATGCTTTCTTCCTTGTGTCGTGATGGCCACCCCATCTATGCATTCCTTATTGATAAATGGTAACTTTTTAAAGCCCATTTCTGTCATGGAGCAATTAGAGCAACAAGATCAAGGTACAATTTGTGACTTTGATGTTGACGTCGAGGAAGGCTTGCTGGTATATAAAATTTCTATGGTTAACGTAGAAACCCACCGAATCAATAAATACGAATATCGTGCCTTAGACGGTATATTATTAACTGAAAAATCGTCTGCCTACGCAAGTGATGATACTGGTCAAGTTAATGCTGCTAAAATGCTCGAAGCTAAACATATGAAGTTTTCAGAATTAGTGACTCTTGCGATAGAAAATCAGCAAGGATATTTAACAAAGGCAGAATTGGACCACGATTTATCAATTAGTTATCTCGAATTAAAATTACTCAATCAAGATAGTAGAAGTACCATTGCTTTCGATATTGAAACTCTACGTCCTCTACCTCTGCTCAAATGGGATTAAAGACTCTATGACTATGCGTATTTTACTGGTTGAAGATGATGCTACTACATTAAAGTATGTAGCTGATGGATTTACTGCTCAGAAATATCAAGTCGACAGTGCGACGGATGGCCAGGAAGGTCTGACGTTAGCCAAACATAATCAATATGATTTATTGATCCTCGACCGTATGTTGCCTAAGTTAGATGGCTTAACGTTATTATCAGCTCTGCGTACCAGTGGCAACAAGACACCGGTACTTATTCTATCGGCCTTGAGCCATGTTGATGAACGCGTAAAAGGTTTACGTGCCGGTGGTGATGACTACATGACTAAGCCATTTGCGTTTGCAGAGCTATTAGTGCGTGCGGAAAAACTTGCTCAACGTAATGTGGTTGAACCTGCTGCCACTGATATTGAAGTGGGTAGTCTAAAAATGGAGTTATTAACCCGTAAAGTTACCCTTGATGACAGCGAGTTAATGCTTCAACCCAAAGAATTCCAATTACTTAAATATCTAATGGAGCATCCTAATCAAGTCATTAGCCGCACATTACTATTTGAAGCAGTATGGGATTACCATTTTGATCCTCGTACTAACGTGATTGATGTGCACATTGCCAAGTTACGTCGCAAGTTTGAAGAGCTTGGGCATGGTGAGCTAATTGAAACCGTAAGAGGGGCTGGATATCGCCTTTGCAAAAGGCATTAAGCCTTACCAGAGTAGTGCGTGGCGGATCACGCTGATCTTCTCTACATTAGTAACAATATTGATTGTTATGTTGGTGCTTAGTCTCTATCGACAGCTAGTGATTGAGCAACAAAATCAGGTAGATAAACATCTTGCTGCAGAAATGCAACGTTATCAGCAGTTGGCTTTAACAGTCAATCGCCGTAGTTTTGCTGCTCAAATTCGTGCTGCCGATCCCAAAACAGCCTTGATTGCCTGGCGCAACAGCGTTGATATGGTCGGCGCACTGACTTTTTTACCTGAAAACATGCCGCAACTGCCTGAAACCAGAGATTTCCCTATTTTTACTGGCGGTCCAGATAAGCTGCATATTCTCACCGGTGGCCTAGTTATTACCCGTTATGGTCCAGTCCTTATTGCGACGCGAACTGATCAGTTAGCGGCACTAATTGAGAAATTCATTAATGCTGCTTTCTGGGCGGTGGCATTTACCTTAGGACTGACACTGGCATTAGGGTATATTTTCTCAAAAGCCATTCTTAGACGACTGGTCGAATACAACCGCTTAAGTGAACAAATTGAAGCTGGACACTATGAGACGCGCTTGCCGGTAAGTGAAAGCCAAGATGAGTTTGATATGCTTGCGCGGCAATTTAATTTGGTGCTCGACACATTAGAGCAAAACTTGCGTGCGGTTCGGGGTGTAACCGATAATATTGCCCATGATTTACGAACCCCGTTGTCACACTTACGTATCGGGATTGAGCTATTATCGCAAAAACCTACCGCTGAACTTGCCGATGCCACCGCTGAGTTACTCGAAGAGTTAGACCACTGCCTGGGAACATTTGATGCCATGTTATCGTTAACTCGCATTGAAGAAGGCCAGCAAATGCTTGATTTACAGCCAGTGAGTTTGCAGCAAATCTGTCAAGATTTATTCGAAATGGCGGAAGTGATTGCCGAGAGTCGCGACCAAGTGCTGAAAATCAGCTTAGAAGATGATATTCAGGTTAATGGCGACAAGTATTTGCTGTTCCAAGCCTTGTTTAATCTGGTTGATAACGCGATCAAGTATTCCCCAGACGGTGCAACAATTAGCATTATCCAACAGGGGAAGCATATTCAAATTAGCGACAATGGCCCGGGTATTATTGACGAAGATAAAGAGCGAGTATTTGATCGCTTAGTCCGTTTAGACCCTAGTCGTCATTACAAAGGCACTGGGTTAGGTTTGTCTATGGTGAAGGCCATTCTATCGCGCCATAAAGCGACCATTTCACTACACGATAATAATCCGGGTTTGCTGGTGAGTATTCACTTTAAATAATAGTGCACTCGGCATTTAATCCTGGTTGGATAATTTATGTATCAACTGCTCAGTGATCAAACAGATTTTATTATTATCAGTAAGTCTGCCAATGTCCATTTTCACAGCCAAGATGGCACTGCTGGAGTGATTGCTCAGGCTGAGGCTGATTTAGGTTATAAGCTTTATCCGGTTCATCGCCTCGATACGCCTACATCTGGTTTATTGATTGTGGCTAAATCGCCACAAGCGGCCAATGTATTCACTCAGATGTTTACTCAGCATCAAGTACAAAAATATTATTTAGCCATTGCCTGTGGTAAGCCTAAAAAGAAGCAAGGTTGGATTATTGGCGATATGGCTAAGTCGCGTCGCAGCATGTATAAATTACTGCGAACCACTGATAACCCCGCAGTTACACAGTTTTTTAGTCAGAGCATTGCCCAAGGAATACGGCTGTACTTGCTCAAACCGCTCAGTGGTAAAACTCATCAATTACGAGTGGCTTTAGCCAGTATTGGCGTGCCTATTTTAGGCGATCAACTTTATGGTAATGAGCTCAGTGATAGATGCTATTTACATGCGTACAGTTTGCATTTTAGTTATCTAGATAAGACTTATGTTTTCCAACATGTGCCATCATTCGGTGTACACTTTCTATTGCCTCAATGCCAACAACTTATTGGTAATCAGTGGCAATCGCCGAGTGATTTGTCTTGGCCAAGTAAGTGATAGTTTTTTCTATTAATAAGAATATCGGTGCATTTCTATTACCCAAGTTGAGGTTTATCTAACCTGCTGTTGCAATACAGTTGCGGCCGGCTTTTTTTGCATCATACATGGCTTTGTCGGCTTGGGCTAAAATGTGCTTAATGGGGTTTTTGGGAGTGACAATAGCGCAACCAATGCTTGCCGTTATACTAAGCCTCTCTTCACCAGTATCAATTCCCTGTTCTGCAAGTTCTTGCTGACATCGTAAAGCCATTTCATGCGCCTGCGCTAGTGTGAACTAAATCTGCAAAAGGGCTCGTACTGACTATTGCCGGGTTGTGGAGATTATTTCACTGGCTTGCTCTATCGAGTCAAGCGAACAAATCGTATTACGCCCCCTACTTTTTGCGAGATACATAGCATCATCAGCTAGCTGTAATAGTTGTTCAATACTGAGGTGAGTTTTACAGGTCGCATAACCAATACTGAGGGTGGTGCTGATGTGTTTTTTTTGCCACACAATGACGCTTTCTTTGATTTTTTGTTGTATCTTTTCGGCCACAATTTGAGCCTCTTTTTTATTGGTTAACGGCAGTATAATGAGAAACTCCTCACCACCATAACGACAAATAAAATCGATTTTACGCAGTGTGTTTTGTAACGTTTCAGCTGTGTGTTTGAGCACTTTATCACCGGCTAAATGTCCATATGTATCATTGATACGTTTGAAATGGTCTAAGTCGAGTACCATTAAGCTATAAGCTAAATCATTTCGTAACCACAAGGCATCAACCTGCTTGAGTTTGTCCAGTAATGCATGCCTATTCCATAAGCCGGTTAATTGATCCTTGTTAGCTAACCGCGCCACTTTGAACACTAATCGAGCCAGAGCATTACCAAATAATACTAGATTAGTTAATAATAACAGTATGATATAGCTCCATAATACTAAGGGTGAGTTAAGTTTGTCGGCGGCAGAAATATGCGCAAGTTGTTGTGGAGAAAATAACAAAACAATTGCTCGGATGATAAATAATAAACCAATAGTAAAAAAGGGCACGTTAAGTAAGGCGGCATAATAAAGCGGTAAGTGTTTTTTTACTGCCCGAAAATTATCAATACCACTGAGGGAAATGAAGATAGCTGCAGTCATGCTCATCACAATAACTAAGTAAACGGCATAGATCACTGAGGGTGGTACTAACAGCATTAATAGTGCCGCAGTTGTCAGCAATATTAGATCAAAACGGTAGGATAAAGCTTGTTTAAATAAGTATTGGCAGCCCCAACGCACCAGAGCAAATCCCAAGAGTATTGTCATGTCGGCAACAAACCAGTATAAATAGTTAATTGCTTCAGTGCGTTGAGTGTAAAGTAAAATGCCGATAACAGTGAAAGTGTTAGCCGCAGCGAAGCACCAACTGGCTCTGGGTGCTATGCGTAATAGAGTGGCAAGCAATGTCCAAGCTATTGCACAGCTAAGCGCAATTAAGCTGAAAAATTGTACAAAAACAATACTCTGGCTATTTTCCATGTGACTCATTACTATCGGGAAGAAGACGGTTCCATGATGCAATATCAATATACAAAAAAATAATAGGATAATTATTCTAGTTAACAACTTGTATCGTATACTCTTTTTATAATAGTTATAGCTAAATTAATCAATTTAAATAAGGCAACGAAAATGGATACTAATAAATTATTACTAGTGATTATTGCGATTTTGCTTCCACCTGTGGCGGTATTGCTCAAAAAAGGTATGGGCAAGGATTTATTAATTAATATCCTATTATGTATTTTCTTTTTTGTCCCCGGGCTTATTCATGCTTTGTGGGTAGTATTACAAGAGTAAAGGCTAGTATATGATGCCGCTGAGTCGCTGATAAGTTGGAATCGATAGGGTTTTAATCACTTTAAGATTATAATTGCTTGGTAGAAATGCTATTAAGTGACCAACATGAATCGTAAAAAGAAAATTAATCAAACCCTGAAAGCTAAAGCCAAGAAGGCCAATGCTAAACTCCATGCAGCCAATAAATCTCCTTATATTGCCAAAGCCGATCGCGAAAAGCTTATGCAAGCGCAATTGATAGCCGCGCCAACAGTAGGTTTAGCTGACAGTGCATCAAGTGATACAGATGCTATCCAGTAGCATCTGTATCATGAACTCGCGATGTCGTTTCACTTACGCATGTACACCGCAGATTTTGCACTGGGGTTGTTTAGGCAAGCGCATTTGTCTAAATTCCATGGTCATGGCATCAATCATTAGCAACTTCCCAGTTAACGCTTGACCGATACCTGTGATGACTTTTATCGCTTCAGTTGCTTGAATGCAGCCTATCATGCCAACCACTGGAGCAAGAATACCCGCTTCGACGCAGGTTAATTGCTGCTCGCCAAATAAAGCGCTAAAACACTGATAACACGGGCTATCTTCTCGGTAGTCAAATACGGTTACCGTGCCTTCCATTCTGATTGCAGCAGCAGATACTAAGGGGACTTTGTGCTCAAAACAACTTTTGTTGAGCTGTTCTCGAACAAGCATGTTGTCGGTGCAGTCAAGAATTAAGCTGTGCTGGCTTACCGAGGCATTTATCTCATTATCATCTAATTGCGCATTAATTGTATTGAGAGTAATCAATGGGTTTAGCTGCATCAATGCCTGTTTGGCAGACGCCACTTTCGGCTGACCAATATTGGCGTCGTGGTGCAATACTTGGCGTTGTAGATTTGAAAGCTCCACCGTATCAAAATCAACTAAGGTGATTTCACCAACCCCCGCCACAGCAAGATATTGGCTTGCAGCACAACCTAAACCGCCAGCGCCAATAATTAACACCTTGGCAAGTTTAAGCTTTTCTTGGCCATCTATATCGATAGCTTTAATCGAAATCTGCCGGCTATAACGCAGCATTTCAGTGTCGGTCAGTATTTCTTGCTCAAGTGAGTCCATAATATTCCTAACACAACACGTTATTAAAAGGCTCTACAGTCACTTGGACACCCTTAGATGTGTCGCCTTGGAATTGATCTAATATTACAAAGCAATTAGCTAAGCTCATTGATGTCAGCATACCCGATCCTTGGCCACCTGTGATGGCCACTTCAAGCTCGCCCGCTTCATTGCGACTGAGTATGCCGCGTTGGTATTCGACTCTGCCAGGATGTTTACGTATATCCGTCAGTAACTTGGCTTGGCAAAATAAAGGCGTAACCGGTTTGAGTCCCTGCATCTTTTTCAAAATAGGTAATACGAGCTTATAAAAAGTCACCATAGAAGAGACCGGATTACCGGGTAAACCACAGAAAATAGCATTATCTATTTTACCGAAAGCAAATGGTTTCCCTGGTTTAATGGCCAGTTTCCAAAAGGTGATTTTGCCTTCTTCAGATAAGATTTGTTTAGTAAAATCAGCGTCACCAACAGAGACACCGCCTGATGTGAGCACCATATTCGCTTGGCTAGCCGCTTCTTTAAATGCCCCGCGAATCGCTTCTTTATTGTCGGCTATTACGCCCAAATCAATCCACTCAACATTACTTTTACTCAGTAAACCTTGGATTGAATAGCGGTTAGAATCATAAATCTGTCCTGGCGCCAATTCGCTTCCCACCGGGCGTAGTTCATCGCCAGTGGAAAAGAAGGCCACTTTTAATTTGCGTGTCACCCTTACTTGGCTGATACCAATGGTGGCGAGTACCCCCATTTCTGCCGCGCGGATAATGACACCACGGTGTAATACTTTTGTACCAGCCAGCAGTTCTTCACCGCGACAGCGCACATTGGCGCCTAAGCGATGTGGATGTTCAATACTAATCTGGTTTTGGTTTGCTTGAGTTTTTTCTTGCATTTGTACGGTATCAAAACCTGGGGGAATAGGAGCACCGGTCATAATGCGGATACAACTATTAGGTAGCACTTTGCCACTGAATGGGTGGCCTGCAAAAGAGCTACCCACTAATGTGAAAGTTGTTTTATCTTGTGATGCCGTTAAGTCTGCAAACCGAAATGCATAACCGTCCATAGAAGAGTTATCAAAAGGGGGTAAATCAATACTTGAGGACAGATCTTCGGCAAGAACCCTGTCGATAGCTTGGGTTAATGTTACCATTTCGGTATCTTGAGTTGCTTCAACTTGAGCTAAAAGTTGCTCAATCGCTTGATCGGGATGCAGCAATGTTGGTTGAGCGCAAGGGTCTTGATTACTAGACATCAGAACTTCCTTAATGAAATGCTAAAATACGCTACAGCGTATTTTGGCTGAAAAATAGGTGTTTGCATTTTCATGGGGCTTAGTATGCCATGATGGCACAAGCGTTTTATGATCACACTTAAGGTTTTAAATTTTATGCCGAAAAATAACGCCAATGCTGGTTGGTTCTTGTACATTATTCGCTGTGCAAATTCACATTTATATACAGGTATTACCACGGACATTGCGCGCCGCTTTGCTGAGCATCAAACAGGCAGTCCAAAAGCGGCTAAATATTTAAAAGGTAAAGGCCCGTTAACCCTGGTTTACCAAGAATCCTTAGCTGATCGAAGTGAGGCATCAAAACGCGAAAGTGCGATTAAAAAACTGTCTCGCCAGCAAAAGTTAGTGTTAATTGAACAGCATCAGCGACTAGGGCGTCACTCTACCAGCGATAACATGCTTGTAGAGTGACTAGCAGATTACTTAGATACCCTTAACACAGGATATTTCATGTATTGGTTATCATAATATGGGCTGCGTTCATAAAACCAACGGAGTCTTGCTTCACTGTCTTTGGCAAAATCAGGGTTCTTTAGTGCGAGATTGAATTCAGCTTGTAGGCCGGGATTCTCTTGTAACATTTTTGCCGCTAAAGGTTCAACCGCATAATCTTCAATGTATTCGGTGCGGGTGAAAATAGGATTAAAAAATCCCCAGTAAAACAATGAATCCTCTGCTTGTGGCTCGAGCAGCAGCATGGCTAAATCGCCCAAAGGCTGGTCAGTTAGAATACGCACAGTACCTGCAGGAAGATCAGTAGTAACTTTGTGAATGGTCGTGTTGGCGGTGACTGTTTGATGGCCTTCGTAATCAGCACTAGAAAACATGGGCTCGCTGAATTGATATTGCTGTGCGGTTACTGTGGTGACTTGATTAAGACGCGTCATTCTGATGCCGTGTAAAGCGAGACGATCAATCACATCAGCCCACTGTGGTGGAATATAATATGCCACAGGACGCGTCACTGTCACAATCGGTTTGGTATTAGCCACAATCGGTAAGTTTTTATATAACTTAGGTTCACCTGTCCAGCGTACTACTTTGTCGCCACTGATTGGGCTTTGCTCAATACGGTAATCAATACCTTTAAAGTCTCGCCCTTGTGCTAATGTTTGGTTTTCCCAGCTTAGGGTTAACTTGCTTGGATTTCGGTATTTATCTTCATTGATGGCAGATTTTAGCTTAGTGCTATTTTGGGCCACTGTTTTAAGGGTTTGTTCAAGCATGACATAGGTGCCAAGTACGCGTTGCTTGTAGGGCTTAAGGCTATGGTTTTCAATTAAAATGGTGGGTAAATGACGGGCATCGCCATAGCCATTGGAGAATCGTGGGCTAGGGTTCCAAAGTGATATACCTTTACTCATGTCGGTATTGTCGTTAGCAAAAACTAATGGACCAGGTATGTGGCCTTGTTCTGTTAAGGCTTGTTCTACCTCTGGACGATAAATAGTCTCTAGCCATTTAAAAATGCTCGGGCTGTAACCTTGAGCGAGGTTGTAGCCAAAGGTGACATCATATTGGTAGTCAATACCATCGGTAACATGGACATCTATGTATAAATCTGGCTGCCAAATATTAATAGTGCGAATAAGGTGCTGCATTTCCAGTGCATCAACTTTGGCATAATCACGGTTTAAATTAAGGTTTTTAGCCGTAGTACGCCAACCCATGTTCACAGGTCCACGCTGATTAACGCGGTTAAATTTGCTGCTGCGCTCGTGAGCATCAACACTGAAAATAGGGATAAACAGTAAGTTAACGTTTTCAAGTAACTCGCGTTTGTGGTTATGACTGATATCACGCAATAACATCATCCCAGCATCTTTACCGTCAATTTCGCCAGCATGAATGCCCGCTTGCACTAGCACGGTCGCTTTACCATTATCACTCAATGCTTGCGCAGTTGATGCTCCATCTTGCGACGCAACAATCATCCATATATCTCGGCCTTGGGGACTTTTGCCGATACTAACCAGTTGTAATACATCGCTGCTGTCGACGAGTTTGTTTAACCATTGCACCGTATCATGATAGTTCGGGCTAGAAACGTAACCGTTTTGCTCAAACGGAGTGATCCATGGCTGATCTGCACTTAATAACAAGGTTTCACTTGCACCAGACCAAGGGTGAATTGGCGGCAGTATATTGTCGTTTTCAAAATGTGCAGTGTGCTCTGTTGCGACTATGGGCGTCGAAGATGCAGCATCATCAGCATGAGTGAAAGTAGAACAAATCAGTAACGGACTAACCATTAAACTTGCAAGCAAAAAGCGGCGCATGAATATCCCTGTAAATGGTGATGGTGTTGACATAATAACGGTAATAACATCATAGCATTGCCTATCAACAGTTTCAGTGGCTTTATGCTGTAATTTTACAGATAAAAAATCCCAACCGAAGTTGGGATTTTAGGCATGACATCGCATTATGTTAATTGCGAATTCTTGCTGGCTTATTTAGACGTTTGGGCCAGCATTTTTGATTGCTTCAGACACTTTATATTTAGCAAAGTTGTCACTGAACTCTTGTGCTAGTTGTTGTGCGTATTTTTCATAGTCAGCTTTATTTTTCCATGTATTAACTGGGTTGAGTAAAGCGGTATCTACACCCGATACACTAACAGGTACATTTAGGTTGAGTTTATCGATATGCACTGTGGCGACATCTTTTAATTCACCACTTACAATAGCGTCAACAATGGCGCGAGTGGTTGGAATATCAAAACGTTTGCCTACACCGTGTGGACCACCTGTCCAGCCGGTGTTAACAAGGTAAACTTGGCTACCAAACGACTCAATGCGTTTCATTAGCAGCTCGGCATACACACCTGCAGGACGTGGGAAGAATGGTGCACCAAAGCATGTTGAGAACGTTGACTGGATTGCCGATGTTGAGCCCATTTCTGTTGAGCCCACTTTTGCGGTATAGCCCGATAAGAAGTGATACGCTGCTTGCTCTTTGCTTAACACTGACACTGGCGGTAATACACCTGAGACATCACAGGTTAAAAACACAACGGCATGAGGCTCGGCACCACGATTATCTTCTTTACGCTGAGCGATATGCTCTAAAGGATAGGCGGCACGACTGTTTTCGGTCAGGCTAGTGTCTTTATAGTCAGGCACTCGCTGTTCATTCAGTACGACGTTTTCCAACACAGTTCCAAAACGAATCGCATCCCAAATCACTGGTTCATTTTTCTGGCTCAGATCGATACATTTAGCATAACAACCACCTTCGATATTAAACACGCCACCCGGAGCCCAGCCGTGTTCATCATCACCAATTAAGAAGCGTTTTGGATCAGCGGATAGGGTTGTCTTACCTGTACCCGATAAACCGAAAAATAATGTGGTATCACCATCATGGCCAACATTGGCCGAGCAATGCATTGGTAATACACCTTTAGCAGGTAATAAGAAGTTCTGTACTGAGAACATCGACTTCTTCATTTCGCCAGCGTATTTTAAGCCCGCAAGCAGCACTTTTCTCTCGGCAAAGTTAAGAATAACCGCCGCATCAGAATGGGTGCCATCACGATCAGGTTCACACACAAACCCAGGCGCATTGATAATTTGCCATGTGTCTTTGTTGCCACGATTAAAGCTTTCTGGCGCGATGAATAAGTTACGAGCAAACAGCTGATGCCAAGCATATTCAGTGGTTACACGCACTGGAATATAATGATCATCATCAGCGCCGACTTCAAGTTCAGACGTAAATAACTCTTTGTCTGCAAGGTAAGCTTCTACACGGCCCCATAATGCATCGAATTTACCCGCTTCAAATGGACGGTTTACTTTGCCCCATTCAATATCCGCTTCTGTATTTGCCTCTTTGACAATAAAACGGTCATTAGGCGAGCGACCTGTTCTTTCTCCTGTTTTGGCCACTAAGGCACCATTCGCGGTGAGCTGACCTTCTCCACGAAGAAGCGCTATTTCTACCAGCTGTGCTGTCGTAGGATTAAGGTGAACGCGGTTAGATACATCCGCCATAGTGTTGATCTCCATGTCTTTTAGGTCGTGTTTTGCAGTGAATCGCTATTGGGGTTAGGTGTTCAAACTTAGCTTGATATTATTTTTTGCGCGGAGGCTATAAGCTAATGTCAGGGATTGTAACGCAAGTTAATGTTTTGGTAACGAACAGTTTGGTAATATTTTTGAAAGTTATTTTGTTTTGAGGGGGTTTTTAGTGATTTTTAAGGCAAAAAAAGCGCATTGCGCGCTTTTTTGTAATGGGTTACGTAGGTTGTAACGGTATGAATTACTGTTTTGACTGACTGCTATGGCTGCCCGAATATAGTGCGGCAATATCTATTGCGTCAAAAGCGTATTTTGCTGTGCAGTATTCGCAATCCATTTCGATTTTGCCATCTTCAGCCAAAATGGCCTCAACTTCATGTTGCGATAAGGTCTTGATAGCAGCGCCACTGCGTTCATATGAACAGCTACATTTAAAGGTAACATCAACAGGGTCAAATAAACGTACTTCTTCTTGATGATACAAGCGATGTAATACCTGTTCAGCATCCAGTGTGAATAGCTCTTCTGCTTTAATTGTAGTGGTCAATGCTGCTAAATGTTCAAAATCATCCGTTTGATCTGACTTCGATGGCAATACTTGCAGCAGCATACCTGCAGCTTGTTTGCCGTTAGCAAATAACTGAATTTGAGTCGGTAATTGCTCTGATTGATTAAAATATTCTTCTAAACATGCGGCTAGATTGACATGGTCTAGTGATACGATACCTTGATAACGTTCACCTTCATCAGGTGTTAAGGTGATTACCATGTAGCCTTTACCAAACATTTCCTGCAGGCTCGCATCATCTGCTATATCATCATTCCAACGGGCAACACCACGTAAAACTTGCTTATTGTTACCATTAATTACCGCTAAAGAAACCGGGCCATCGCCTTGTAACTGCACGCTAATATCGCCATTAAATTTAATGGTGGCGGTCAGTAATGATGTTGCCGCCATTAACTCACCAATTAGACGCTCTATTGCCACGGGATAAGTATGTGCAGAAAGCACTTCTTGGTAGCTATTTTCTAATTGGACTATTTCGCCACGCACATCGACGTTATCAAAAATGTAGCGATGTAAAATATCGTTGTTCATTTGTATTCTCTTACTCTTTGGGCGCTTAGTAGTCTTTAAAGCGCATAATCTGTCGTCTTTGTTTTTTATCCGGTTTATGATCTGGGGCCGGATTGTTCAATATATTTAACCGTCTTGCTTCAGCGTTTATAATCCGTTTACTGATGCTTTCTGGTGTTTCTTCGTATAGGGTTTGCGCTACATTGGCGCTTTGTCTATGACCAGATAATTGGATGACAAAAACCTCTTTATCATCATTACCTTGACGAAGACGGATTTTTGCACCGACTTCTGCATTCTTACTGGATTTAGTCCGTTGGCCGTTGTAATGTACTTTACCGCCATTGATCATGTCTTTTGCGATAGCGCGGGTTTTATAAAAACGTGCCGCCCATAACCATTTGTCGAGCCGAATAACGCTTTTTTCGGGCTGAGTTTGAGTCAAATGACCTCCAAAACAGGGATGATTTCACAGACTGAGTAACCTAACTGCCATACAATGTGTGTATTATCGTAATAGAGGGCAATATTATGGCTCTTTTATGGTCGCAAAGTTAGCATATTTGATGGAGATTCGCCAATCGATATGCTCTGGGGTTGTCGCTTTATCCTGTGTGAGTTAGCATGACGACTTCACATATATTTAACGAATTTTATTAACAATTAGAACAGAGACCTGTACCAAGGCGTATAGAGGGTCCAATAACATATGGATTTATTAGATAAACTGATCACCAACGCAGCAAAAATACCGCATAAACGATTGAGTATGATTGTATTTTGGCTGGGATTGATCATTGTGTTGCTACTCGCAGCACAAATCACATGGAAGTTGATGCCAGTATCATCGCAATCTGCGGTGTGGCAACCATCCCCCATCTCTGCGGGCACTGCAAAGCGTATTGAGCTTGCCGGTGTGCGTGATCTATTTCTTTTTGGCCGCTTAGACAATAATAACGACAAGCCTAAAGTTGAAGTCGTAGAGCAAATAACAGATGCACCTAAAACAAACTTGTCAATTCAATTGACGGGAGTTGTTGCATCCACCGAGGAAGCTCAAGGCTTAGCCGTCATTGAATCAAGTGGTCAACAAGAAACGTATAGCTTAGGCGATAAAATTAAAGGGACTTCGGCTTCTTTAAAAGAGGTTTATGCTGACAGGATCATTATCAGTAACAGTGGCCGTTATGAAACCTTAATGCTTGATGGGCTTCAATACACCACACAAGGTGCGGCAAACACCCAGTTACAACAAGCTAAAGTTGATCAACAGGTCACTCGAGTTGATCGTCGCGATAATGAACGTTTTTCTGAAGATCTGTCTAATTCTCGTGACGAGTTGCTAGCAGACCCCAGTAAAATTACCGACTTTTTGGCTATTTCACCGGTACGTAATGGTGATGAATTAGCGGGTTACCGTTTAAACCCTGGCAAAGACGTCGCATTGTTTAAGCAAGCGGGTTTTCAGGCTAATGATTTAGCCAAATCAATAAATGGATTTGATCTGACCGATATGGGTCAGGCATTAGAAGTGATGGCACAATTGCCTGAGCTCACCGAAATGGCTGTCATGGTTGAGCGTGAAGGGCAGTTGGTCGAAATCATGTTTAGTTTGCCAGAATAATTTGGCGTTAGAGGATTGAGTAGAATGAATAATAAAGGGATCCGACATAAGATTATTGCTGGAATGCTGATAGGAGCTGCGATGATAGCAGCACCAAGTGCTTGGTCGGAACAATATGCCGCCAATTTTAAGGGCACTGACATTCAAGAGTTTATTAATATTGTCGGTAAAAACCTCAATAAAACCATTATTGTAGATCCAACCGTACGTGGCAAAATCAATGTCCGCAGTTACGATTTACTCAATGATGATCAATATTACCAATTCTTCCTTAACGTACTTCAAGTGTATGGTTATGCCGTGGTTGAAATGGAAAACCATGTCATTAAAGTGATTAAAGATAAAGATGCCAAAATGGCTGCTATTCGCGTTGCCGATGACAAAGCTCCAGGTGTCGGCGATGAAATGGTTACCCGTATCGTGCCTTTATACAATTCTGAAGCTAAGCAGCTCGCACCATTACTTCGACAGTTAAATGATAATGCTGGTGGCGGTAACGTCGTCAACTATGACCAATCAAATGTACTAATGATTTCTGGCCGTGCTGCAGTAGTCAACAAGCTGGTAGAAATTGTTCGTAGAGTCGATAAGCAAGGCGATACAGATGTGCAAGTAGTGGCATTAGACTATGCCTCTGCAGGTGAGATAGTTCGTATTGTAGATACTCTTTACCGTTCCAGTGCTAATCAATCACAACTTCCAGGTCAAGCACCTAAAGTGGTCGCAGATGAACGCATGAATGCGGTTATTGTCAGCGGCGATGAGAAAAGCCGCCAGCGTGTGATTGAACTGATTAAGCGTCTCGATGCCGAACAAGCGAGTACAGGTAACACCAAAGTCCGTTATTTACGTTACGCCAAGGCAGAAGACTTAGTTGAAGTATTAACTGGTTTTGCACAAAATTTACAAGACAATAAAGAGGGCGCTAGTGCCCAGCAAGGCAACTCAAGTAAGCGTCGTAGTGATATCAATATTATGGCCCACAGTGACACTAACTCTTTGGTGATTAGTGCTGAACCCGATCAACTGCGTACTATTGAAAGTGTGATTAATCAGCTTGATATTCGCCGTGCGCAAGTGCTCGTTGAAGCCATTATTGTTGAAATAGCCGAAGGCGACAACGTTGGTTTTGGCGTGCAATGGGGTAGCGAAGCGGGCGGGCTGACTCAGTTTAACAATATCGGTCCAACGATTGGTGAAGTGGGTGCTGGGGTCTGGGCTGCACGTAAAACCGATGGCACTAGCGTGACGACTATTGATGGTAATGGCAATCCAGTTACTACCACTAATCCAACCTCTGAAGGCGACTTTACGTTGATCGCGCAAGCACTCGGCAAAGTAAATGGTATGGCCTGGGGCGTGACGACAGGTAACTTTGCCGCGTTAATCCAAGCCGTTTCAAGTGATACTAATTCAAACGTATTAGCCACACCGTCGATTACTACGCTCGATAACCAAGAGGCGTCGTTTATAGTTGGTGATGAAGTGCCCATTATTACCGGTTCAACCTCAAGCTCTAATAATGACAACCCTTTCCAAACGGTAGAGCGAAAGGAAGTGGGGGTTAAGCTGAAAGTCGTACCGCAAATTAACGAAGGTTCATCGGTTAAATTAACTATCGAACAAGAAGTGTCGGGTGTTAATGGTAACACTGGCGTAGACATCAGTTTCTCTACACGCCGTTTAACCACTACTGTCATGGCAGATTCAGGCCAAATTGTCGTCTTGGGCGGTTTAATTAACGAAGAAGTTCAAGAAAGTATTCAAAAAGTTCCAATTCTTGGTGATATTCCTTTTATTGGTCATTTATTTAAGTCTTCTTCTAGCAAGAAAACCAAAAAGAATCTGATGATTTTCATCAAGCCCACTATTATCCGCGATGGCATTACAATGGAAGGTATTGCGGGGCGCAAATATAATTACTTCAGAGCATTGCAGCTGGAACAACAAGCGCGTGGTATTAACTTAATGCCAAATACTCAAGTACCTGTATTAGATGAGTGGAACCAAGAAAATTATATACCGGACGACGTCAACGACATGCTTGATCGCTATAAAAGCGGCAAAGGATTGAGTACTGATATGCGTGATTCAGATCCCGCTTTACGTACCATCGATGAAAGCATGCAAAAGGACAAGGCTCAAAACAATGACTGATAGCGTGATAACTGAGCCATTAGCCCAAGTATCTAGTGACGTTGCCATGGAAGTGGTCGAAGGTGATGGGGTTTTTCACTCCAACAGTAAAGAACGTTTGCCGTTCGCCTTTTCACATCGCTTTCAATTAGTGTTAGCGAAAGATAACGATCAGCTTTGTCTTTTTTATACTGATAAAACGCCGCTCAGTGCCATGCTAGAAGTACGGCGCTATGCGGGTGTTGAGTTACCGTTGATTAAGCTAGAAGTGGCTAAGTTTGAGGCTAAATTAACTCAAGCATATCAAGCTAACTCCTCTGAAGCTCAACAGCTTATGGAAGATATCGGTAACGAGATGGACTTATTCACTCTGGCCGAAGAATTACCGCAAACCGAAGATTTGCTTGAAGGCGATGATGACGCACCAATTATTAAATTAATTAATGCGTTATTGTCTGAAGCCATTAAAGAAGAAGCCTCAGACATTCACATCGAAACCTATGAGAAACAATTAATTGTTCGTTTCCGTATTGATGGTGTGTTGAAAGAAGTATTAAAGCCAAATCGTAAGTTGTCATCTTTGTTGGTGTCGCGGATTAAAGTGATGGCGCGCTTAGATATTGCCGAAAAACGCCTCCCACAAGATGGACGTATTTCGCTGCGTATTGCTGGTCGTGCTGTCGATGTGCGGGTATCAACTATGCCATCGAGTCATGGTGAGCGCGTGGTAATGCGTTTACTGGACAAAAATACCGGTAACTTAGACTTACAACAACTGGGTATGACACCAGGCATTCGTGAAAAATTCGATGAACTAATTCGTAAACCTCACGGAATTATTCTTGTTACAGGGCCTACCGGTTCTGGTAAAAGTACCACCTTGTACGCTGGGTTAACGGAAATTAATTCTAAAGATACCAATATTTTAACAGTTGAAGATCCGATTGAATATGAATTAGAGGGCGTTGGTCAAACTCAGGTCAATACTAAGGTCGACATGACTTTTGCTCGTGGATTACGCGCAATTTTACGTCAAGATCCTGATGTGGTGATGATTGGTGAAATTCGTGATTTAGAAACCGCGCAAATTGCGGTGCAAGCATCATTAACCGGTCACTTAGTGATTTCAACTTTACATACCAATACCGCATCAGGGGCTATTACCCGTCTGCAAGATATGGGGGTAGAACCCTTTCTAGTGTCATCTAGTTTGCTTGGCGTACTCGCTCAGCGTCTAATTCGTACATTATGCCCACAGTGTAAAGAAGCACATGAGCCAGATGAGCGTGAACGTGAGTTACTGGGTATTACTGCGAACGACACCCGTATTATTTATCGCGCTAAAGGGTGTAAGGCTTGTGGCCAAAATGGTTATCGAGGTCGAACCGGTATTCATGAGCTACTTATCGTTGATGACAATGTCCGCGAGTTAATTCATGGCGGCAGGGGCGAATTAGCCATTGAAAAATATGTGCGTAAATCGATTCCAAGTATCCGCCATGACGGTATGAGTAAAGTACTCTCCGGTGTGACCACCCTAGAAGAAGTATTGCGAGTGACTCGCGAGGAGTAATCAATGGCGGCGTTTGAATACAAAGCCCTTGATAGCAAAGGCAAACAACAAAAAGGTGTGATTGAAGCTGATACGGCACGCCATGCAAGAAGCCAGCTGCGTGAGCAGCGTCTTATGCCACTGGAACTTCTGCCGGTTAACGAGAAAGAAGCTCGCTCACAGCGTGGTGGGTTTAATCTCGCGAACGTGTTTAAAAAACGTATATCTGTAGCCGAACTGGCCCTGATCACGCGCCAAATTGCGACACTGGTAGCTGCGGGCTTACCGATTGAAGAAGCACTAAAAGCGGTTGGACAACAGTCTGAGAAAGATCGTTTAGGCAGCATGATTATGGCGGTGCGATCTCGAGTGGTTGAGGGTTACACCTTAGCTGACTCAATGGCTGAATTTCCGCATGTGTTTGATGATTTATACCGTGCAATGGTGGCATCCGGTGAGAAATCAGGCCATCTAGAAGTGGTACTTAATCGCTTAGCTGATTACACCGAACGCCGTCAACAGCTCAAAACAAAGCTAACACAAGCCATGATATATCCCATCGTATTGACTGTGGTCGCCATTGGCGTGATAGCCGTGTTATTGGCGGCTGTAGTACCTAAGGTTGTTGGCCAATTTGAACATATGGGCCAAGAGTTACCTGGCACGACCCAGTTTTTAATACTCGCATCGGATTTTGTGCAGCATTGGGGCGTGGTGGTGGTACTGATTATCTTCGGTTGTATGATTGTGTTTCAGCGTATGCTGACTAATCCGCAACTGCGAATGAAATACGACACCGCCTTATTGCAAATGCCCGTTATTGGTAAAGTCAGTAAAGGATTAAATACCGCACGTTTTGCGCGTACATTAAGTATTTTGTCAGCAAGCTCAGTGCCGTTACTTGATGGTATGCGTATTGCCAGCGAAGTATTACAGAATGTCAAAGTGCGTGCCGCCGTTGATGAGGCGACGGCGCGAGTCCGCGAAGGAACTAGTTTGGGGGCTGCGTTGACTAATACTAAGCTATTCCCTGCAATGATGTTGTACATGATTGCGTCAGGGGAAAAAAGTGGTCAATTAGAGAATATGCTTGAACGAGCTGCTGATAACCAAGACCGAGAGTTTGAGTCTAACGTCAACATTGCTTTGGGGGTGTTTGAACCCATGCTAGTCGTGAGTATGGCATCGGTTGTATTATTTATTGTAATGGCTATTCTGCAGCCTATTTTAGAGTTAAACAACTTGATCAGCGGCTAGGACTAACCTTGACCTTGCTTGGGTAAACCAAGCTTAACACCGATTTTACGCATGAATATATAGACAATTTTTAGAGGAAGTAATCAATGCAACATAATAATAAACAACGTGGTTTCACCTTACTCGAAGTAATGGTGGTGATTGTTATTTTAGGTATTTTAGCGTCAATGGTTGTGCCGAATTTGATGGGGAACAAAGATAAAGCAGATCAACAAAAAGCGGTGTCAGATATTGTTGCGCTAGAAAATGCATTGGATATGTACAAGTTAGATAACAGTATTTACCCAACAACAGAGCAAGGGCTTGATGCTTTAGTGCAAAAGCCTAGCTCGTCGCCAGAGCCGCGTAATTTCCGCGAAGGTGGCTATGTTAAGCGTTTACCACAAGATCCATGGCGCAATGACTATTTACTTTTAAGCCCTGGTGAAAATGGCAAAATTGATATTTTCAGTGCTGGCCCAGATGGACAGCCAGGTTCTGAAGATGATATCGGAAGCTGGAATTTACAAGATTTTCAATAAAATGGCTCAACATCGTCAAGCCGGTTTCACTTTATTAGAAGTGTTAATTGTGGCATTGCTAATGGGTTTGGTTGCCTCAGCGGTAACCTTATCGATTAGTGTTGCTGGGCCGGAACAAATGCTCAAAAAACAGGCGCAACGTTTTATGTCTGCCACCGAGATGGTGCTAGATGAAAGTGTATTAAGCGGCCAGTTTATTGGGATTGTGATTGACGAAGATCAATATCAGTTTGTGTTCTATAAAGAAGGCAAATGGATGCCTGTTGATCAAGACCGGCTGTTATCGGCTAAAAAAATGGAGGCTGGTATTACCTTAGATGTGGTGATTGATGGCATGCCATTAGTTCAAGAAGACGAGCAAGATGAGTCGTGGTTTGATGAACCTTTTATCGATGAACCGAGCGAAGAAGAAAAAAAGAAACACCCTGAACCGCAAATTTTATTATTTCCCAGCGGTGAGATGACCCCCTTTGAGCTAGGTTTTAATACGGTTAATGATGACCTTCAGCCCGTTAATGTGCTGGTTGTAGGTGATGCGTTAGGCCGCTTAACATTAGGGCGTGTAGATGAGTAAATTCACAGCATATCGACGCCCGCTAAACCTAAGTAATAAGCGTTTATCGACTCGAAACCGTGGTATGACATTACTTGAAGTTATTGTTGCCCTAGCAGTGTTTTCTATTGCAGCAGTATCGGTCACCAAAAGTTTGGGTGAACAAATGGCGAATATGCCCATTTTAGAAGAGCGTACGTTAGCCCAATGGGTGGCCAGCAACCAAATGGTTGATGTGCGATTACCAGGTACTTTTCCAGACATTGGCCAAAAAACCGGTCAGTCAGAACTTGCAGGCCGTGAATGGTATTGGCGTCAAGAAGTGATTAAAACGACAGATGATAAGTTCAGAATGATCCGTATTAGCGTCAGTGACGATGATAAATTTAAGCGTGTTGTTGCCCAGGTGAGTAGTTATGTACATAACAAAGCCTAAGCATTCAAGCGGCTTTACGTTACTGGAAATGCTTATTGCGATTGCGATATTTGCCATGCTGGGGATTGCGGCTAACTCGGTATTGTCGGCGGTGATGAAAAATGATGAAGTGACCCAAGAGTTTGCGACTCGACTTAAGTCATTACAGCAAGGTTTTGGCGCGCTAGAACGTGATCTGGGCCAAATGGTGGCGCGTACACCGCGATCATTTGAAGGCGAACGTAACAATCGATTTTTCCAAGTTGGTGACAATATTCTCGACTCAGAAACCCAAGCATTGGTATTTTACCGTTTAGGCTGGTTAAACCCTGATGGCATGTTACCCAGAGGCAGTTTACAGTCGGTTGCCTATGTGGTTCAAAATGGTCGTCTAGAGCGCTGGTATTATCCTTATCCTGAACCCGTATCGGGTGCAGAGCCACTAAAAAGTGTGGTCATTGATCATGTGTTATCAATTGAGTATTCATTTTATATTGATGATAAATGGCAGAAACAAGTTGATGGAAGCGTAATGCCAAAAGGGATTGCGATGGAAATTGAGCTAGAAGGTTTAGGTAAAATCCAGCGTCGATTTTTATTGCCCAAAGGTGCACCAGCGATTAAGTCTGATAAAGACGATCCTAACGATTCAAATAATAAAGAAGACAATAATAGCGAAACTGATCCTAAAATAGATAATGGGAAAAACTCATAATGGGTGGCCAAAAGCAGCGTGGTGTGGCGCTCATCGTGGTTATGTTGATTGTGGCTATGGTAGTGATTATCGCGACCAATATTACCAGTCGTAATCAGCTTTCTATGCGCCGAACGCTTAATTTAGCCCAATATGATCAGGCCTATTGGTATGCGCTTTCTGCCGAAGAGTTGGCGATGAAAGTGCTCAAGCAAGATTTTGAAGATTCAGAAGGTACAGTACATTTACAACAGTACTGGGCGCTAGCGAATGTGGCATTTCCGGCTGAATATGGTGAAATCGTCGGTGAAATACAAGATATGCGGGCATGTTTTAACATTAATGCCGTTGGGCAAGCATCAAAAGAGAATGACAATGGTCAGCCCAAAATGACCGTAGCCGCTAAACAGTTCCAATCGTTACTGATCAGTTTAGGTGTCGATGAGTTTGGTGCAGAGCAGCTGACGTATACTCTAAAAGACTATATTGACGAAGATACGTTATCTGGCCCATACGGGGCTGAGGATGCCGAATATGAGTCGCGTAATGTGCCATATCGTGCAGCCAATACCTTGATGCAACATCGAAGTGAGCTACGTGCTGTAATGGGCTTTAGCCAAAATGTTTATCTGAACATTTTGCCTTATGTGTGTGCAATACCGGGCGAAGATACCCAGTTATTGAATGTGAACACCATTAAAGTTGAGCAAGCCGCTTTACTCGCTGGGATGCTGGAAAATCAAATTTCAGTCAGTGAAGCTGAAAATATTATTAATAATCGCCCAGCTGATGGATATGAAAAAATTGATGATTTTTGGGAAAGTTCGTCTCTGAGTGGCATCAAATCAGAAGCGAACGTAAAGTCGAGTTTTGTGGTCGATAGCAAGTATTTTTTATTAAAAGCTGGCGCCAAAGTCGATAATGCAATATTTAGAATGGAAAGCGTACTTAAGCACAATGGTAAAGATTTAGATGTGCTCACTAGGCAGTACGGTGGTCAACAATAATAACAAATTCATTGCGTAACAATACGTATTGAGATCGGTGGAGAATAACAGTGTCTGAACGGCTATTTATCCGGTTAGGAAAAACATCAGAACACCCATGTTCATGGCTGGTATGGTCTGAACAAGAGCAAGAAATTATCGCTTCTGGTGAGTTATCTGATGCTGCAAGTCTCAGCACTTTAGCTGATCGCGCGGGTAATCGTCCTGTTGATGTACTTGTGCCTGCGGCCAACATGACATTGACACAAATTATGTTACCCGAAAAAGGTCAACGCCAAGCATTAAAGGCATTGCCATATATGCTTGAGGAATCATTAGCGACTAATGTCGATAACATGCACTTTGTGGTGGGCCCTCGTGAAGGTGAACTACTCAATGTGGCTGCGGTTGCGCATGAGCAAATGCAAACATGGCTTCAATGGTTGTATGATGCAGGCTTGAAAGTGAAACGCATCGTGCCAGATTGTTTAGCATTACCGTTAGATCAATGTCGTTGGGCAGCAATGAGTGTTGGTAGTGAATATTTAATCAGAACTTCAGAAGGCGGCGGTGTTAGCGTACCTAAAGCATGGGCTGAATTTGCATTACCGCAGTTATTAGCTCAAACGATGCTAAACCACACCGATGCAGATCCTCTTTTGGTAGCGGGTTATAGTGATGATATTGATTTTGTTGGCGTTACAGTTGAAGCCAAGCCTTTAGATTTACCCATGATGATATTAGCCAAGGGCATCTTAAATGCGCCAATGAACTTATTAAGTGGCATTTATAAACCTAAAAGTGAGTACAGCAAACAGCTATTAACCTGGAAAAATACTGCGATTGTGGTGATGGTGGCGATTGTTTTAGCATTGACGAATAAAGGTTTAGCTATTCATCAACTTAATAAGCATACCGCTGAGATAGAAGCTCAAAGCGAAATGCTTTTTAAACAATCTGTCCCTGGGGTTAATCGTATCGTTAATATGCGCTCACAAATGGGCAGTGAATTGCGCAGCATGCAAGGCCAAGGCGGTGGTGCAGTATTTTTTGAAATGCTAGATGGATTAAAGTCTGCATTTAGCAAGGTGCCAGAATTAAAACCCAATACTTTGCGTTATGAAGCCAATCGTAATGAATTACGGATGCAAGTGACTGCAAAAAATTATGCTCAAATCGATAAGTTTAAAGAGATTGTCATGAAAGACTACCTCCTCGAAGGTGGAGCCATGAACAGTAACGAAGAAAGCGTTACCAGTACGCTGACGTTAAGGATTAAATAACATGGAAAATATGCGTAGTTGGTGGCAAAGTTTAGCCATTAGAGAGCAGCAGCTGGTTGGTTTTTGTGCCGCAATACTAGTGGTCGGTATTTTTTATTGGGGCATTTGGACACCGATTTCCAATGCCCAAGAAACAGCAGAGCGCTATAATAGCGCTGCTCAACAAACGTTAAATTATGTAAAACAAACGGCCAATAAAATTGCTGGTCTGAAACAAGCGGGTGCACAAGCGAAAGTTCGCGGAAGTTTAAGTTCCATTGTTAATCAAACCGCTGGCTTATATAAATTAGAGATCACGCGTATGCAGCCGCAAGGCGATAAGATCCAGCTATGGATGGATGATGTACCATTTGATGCGCTACTGGGTTACTTACATGACTTAGTCGAGCAAAAAGGGTTAACGTTAGACAGTGTTGATTTAACGGAATCAGACGTTGCTGGCTTTGTAAAAGTAAGACGTATTCAGCTTTCTCAGTAAGGGTTCTTTGTGAGTTTATTTTCAAAAATAGTCATTGGCGTCATTATTTACCTAGTGTTTTTATTGGTTTATTTACCAGCAAACTGGTTAGTCAGTATTGCTCCGTTACCCAATAATGTTGCCATCAGTGGTGCAGAAGGTACTCTTTGGCAAGGGCAAGCGTCTTTAGTTACCATCGACCAGCGCCAGATAGAGCAAGTCAGTTGGCAATTAAGTCCTTGGGGATTATTAGTTGGTAAAGCTGATATTGATTTTAAAATCGGCAATCGTGCTACGCCAGTGAGCGGTAAAGGCAGTATTAGTTGGTCATTTTCTGGACTGAGAGCAAACAATATTCGTTTTGACCTGCCGGATAGTTTTTTACTCGCAGGCGCTCGTTTACCATTTAAAACCCAAATTGATGGCGATGTAAGTTTAATGGTTGAAATCTTAGAGCAAGGTAAGCCATGGTGTGAGCAATTAAGCGGTAAATTATTTTTAAATAACACCAACGTTAAAAATCAATATGGTGTTTACCCTTTGGGTAACATCTCATTAGGATTGAGTTGTCTTGATGGCCAATTAAAAATAGCCACAGATGAAACCCAAAACGTATTAGGCTTAACTGGGAGCGCTATTTTAGGCGAGTCAAACTTGGTTAAAGTCAGTGCTAAAATTAAACCGACAGATGCCCAACCTAAAGATTTACGTGAAGCGTTATCATTCTTGGGCCGACAAGATAGCCAAGGATATTATCCTATAAACTATCAAGGTGTTGTGCCTGGTTTGTAATGTTTTGAGTAATGAAAAACTCACGCCTTGATATCACTATCAAGGCGTTTTTTTATATCAATGATAAGTCATCTATACATTTGGTTTATAAACCGACTTTGAGAGAACTCAGCTTTTATATGATGATTCAATGTTATTGCGGGCTATAGCAATAAAAGTGCCGATGATAATAATTGGTAATCAGTAATCGCAGGAAAGTCGGTAAAATCAATATGAGGTTTCTGGCTGTCTGGATTGCTAATTCCGAGTTGATAACCCACGCCTGCTTTTTTCGATGCTGCTAAAATCACTTCGCTGTCATCAATAAATAAACACCGTGATGGATTTAAGTTAAATTTATCAAATGCATATTGCCAAAATTGCGGATGTTCTTTGGGATAACCGCTTTCATGGCTAGACAGCATCAGGTCTAAACCTTGGTCTAAGTTGGTATGGATTAACTTAAGCGCTAAACTTTGCGGGTGTGCATTAGTTTGACAGCACAGATTGGTACACAGGTATGCATTTAGATTATCAATTTACTCGCAACTGGTCTGCAGGTTTAGGGATGGATTATATCACTTTGGCACCTAACGATATATTGAGCTATCAATTCAATCTTCGCTATCAGTTTTAATTTTTAGTGGTTTTTATATCCTCTTATCAGCATGTTATTTCTAATGCTTAGATAAGAGGATATTTTTTATGTCTTTATTCTCTCTCTGTTTTGAGTCGTTATCAGCTTATATCATCACCATTTATCGCTGTTTAAGATATTTTCTGCCGATAAAAACAGGTCACATTATTTTTGTGTTTGGTATAAGATTGAAGCTTGTGAAAACGACATCATTTGACGAGGCTTCAATGACACAGCGGCATAAAAAGCCGGAAATCCTGCATACCGAAATTGTTGCCAAAAGCCGACTGTTTCAAATTGAGCAGGTACACCTTAAGTTTTCTAATGGCGTAGAACGTCAATATGAAAGAATGAAAGGGGGTAGCAGAGGTGCTGTGATGATTGTGCCTATTCATCAAGGTAATTTATTATTAGCTAGCGAATATGCCGCCGGCACTGATAATTATGAACTAGGCTTTCCTAAAGGGTTGATCGATCCCGGTGAAACGGCAGTTGAAGCCGCCAATCGTGAGCTTCAAGAAGAAATTGGTTTTGGCAGTTATCAATTAACCCATCTAAAAGAGCTATCGCTTGCGCCAGGCTACTTTTCCAGCAAAATGCATATTTTTGTTGCTGAAAAATTGTATCCTAGTCGTTTAGAAGGTGATGAACCTGAACCGATTGACGTGATCCCTTGGCCACTATCTGATTGGCAGCTATTACTCGATAATGTCGACTTTTCAGAGTCTCGCAGTGTGAGCGCACTTTTTTTAACTCAGCAATATTTGAATATATCAATGCATAACCTTACCGATGAAAATAGTTGAGGGTGAATTTTGCTAACTAATGAGTCAATTCATTTGGTGTATTAATTCTGCATATAACCATACATACAGTAGGCGATAGCCTTGTTTATAGGTGTCCTTGTCAGGTCATCCTTATCGAATCCAGCAATTGGAGTAGTAATGAAGCCAGAAGATGTAATCGAGCAAGTCATAGACATTGCAACGGAAGCTGGGCAAACGATTCGCGAAATTTATCTCAAAGGTAACTTTAAACGCGAAACTAAGTCAGACAATACCCCTGTAACGTCTGCAGATTTAGCTGCCCACGATCTTATTTGTCGTAAGTTAGCTGAGCTAACGCCTGATATCCCCATCCTAAGTGAAGAAGCCGCTGATATTCCTTTGAGTGTCCGCGAAACGTGGAAGCGCTATTGGTTAGTTGATCCATTAGATGGCACTGGCGAATTTATTGCTGGAAGTGGTGATTTTTCTGTCATTATTGCTTTGGTGGAACATAACCGACCTATCATGGGAGTGGTCTATGTGCCGATGACTAAAGTGTGCTATTACGCTATTGCGGGCTTAGGTGCTTATAAGCGAGATGGTAAAAATGAGATCCGTATTACCAGTAAACAATTAACCGGTGATGAACCTGAGAATTTACGTTTGGCGGTCAGTCGTCGCCAAGATCCGCAATCGGTATTAAAGCTACTTAACAAACCTAATCGTTGTGAGTTAGTGGTAATGGGTGGTGCAGCATTGAAAAGTTGTCTAGTCGCAGAAGGGCGTGCCGATTGCTATGTCCGTTTAGGGCCGACAGGTGAGTGGGATACTGGTGCTGCGCAGATTATTATTGAAGAAGCGGGTGGAGCCTTGATTGATATTAATTTACAGCCTTTGACCTATAATGAACGTGAAACACTTGAAAATCCAAACTTTATCGTAGTAGGTAGCGCTAATCTTCCGTGGGATATATTGTTAACTAATTAATTTATATGTTTTTTAATGGGTGTTGATTGGTTCTTTGGATGTGTTGTTTTTTCGAACAGGTGTTAGTTTATTAATAACATACTTAGCAACGATATCAGTAACGACATGCAACGATAGTCATCCGAAACCATAAAATGCGACCATATGGTGTAAACACTGATGGCAGTGTGAGGTTTTATCCGTTAATACCAGTGAGCTTGCCACTACTGTGACTAGATTTAATTATACCCGCTCAGATACACACAAAAATGCCCTCATTTGAGGGCATTTTGTTTAAATGGTTGATTGATGACTATCTAACCATTGATGTATCGCTTGTCTGTCGCCTTGAAAGATAACTCTGTCGCGTTTCTTTTCAAGTTGATACAGATACATAGGATCATAATAAATATCGAGTAACAGGCTTATCCAGTCTAAATGTTTACAGGTATCATTTTGGTTTTGTTGCATATTAAGTGCATCGTCAACCAAGATCTGTAATTCTTGATGTTGTTTACCACCTAAACGTTTACGGATCCCTAATAAGCTTCGAGTCAAATAAGCTTTAAATGCATCGAAACCAGCTTGTTCACCTAAAAGAGATACGTAATCAGCGAGTTTACTTTCTACATAGTCGTGGAGTAAACGCGGCAAACGTGCGTCTAATGGCTCATCAAGCAAAATAATATCAGCTTGTTGCATGGCATGGTAAAAACTGTGTGGTAGTGCAGAGCGACCAATCAGAATACTTTCATCTTCTAATAATAAATGACGATGATGCTGTTGTTGATGCGAGAGTAGTGCCACTGCTAAGGTATTTTCAAAGTTAATTTGGCTGGGTTGAGGGTCGATATTCTTACCAAAGCTCGATCCTCTATGATTAGCAATACCTTCAAGATCGACCGACTCATCTCGTTGATTAATCACTTCCGTTTTACCACTGCCGGTTATGCCGCTCAAGATAAGTACTTTAGAGTGACTGGGTGCTTGCTCAATAGTATTAATTAAAAAAGTACGCATGGCTTTATAACCCCCTTCAATATAAGGGATATGCATGCCAGATTCTTTAATCCATTGCTGGGATAATTTTGAGCGTAAGCCACCACGAAAACAATATAAATAACTGTCCGGATGTTGTGTCAACTGAGTGAGCCAAGCATCTATACGCTGTTGCTTAACATTACCTTTTACCAACTCATGACCTAATGCGATAGCAGCATCTTGGCCATGCTTTTTATAGCAAGTACCGACTTTTTCGCGCTCACTATCTTGCATTAATGGTAAATTAATCGAGTGACTAAAGGCTCCTTTAGTAAATTCAATGGGTGCACGTACGTCGATTAATGAACGATTTTCTAATAAAAGTCTGCCATATTCTGAGCTGGGGATGACCATGCTCATTAGCTTAATTCCACAAGGATATTGTGTCCGCTAGTATGAGGTTCATAGGTATTGAGCATGCCGATACAAATCGCTTCAATGCCATTGGTTTCTAATAATTGTGTCAGTTCATGTTCAGCCTCTGCACTGACACTAACTAATAACCCGCCACTAGTCTGTGGATCGCAGATAATGGCTTTTTGATGATCAGTTAAGGGCGGTAAATACTCACTGTAACTGTCAAAATTACGATGGGTCCCGCCTGGTATACAACCTAATGCAAGGTAGTCACTGACTTTAGCAAGAAGAGGGACTTTGGATAACACTAAGTTAGCTTTAAGTTGTGCGCCTTGGCAGACTTCAATCAAGTGGCCAGCAAGTCCAAATCCTGTTACGTCAGTTAGCGCGTTAACACCATCTATTTTAGCGATATCAACCCCTATCATATTGAGCTGACACATAGCATCAGGTGCAATTTGACTGTCTTCCTCTCGAAGTTTTTTCTGTTTTTGTGCGGTAGTCAGAATGCCAATACCAATGGGTTTAGTGAGGTACAAACGATCGCCTGCTTTAGCAGTATTATTTTGCTTTACTCGCTCAAGCGGAATTTGTCCTGTTACAGCTAAACCAAAAATCGGCTCTGGAGAATCAATACTGTGACCGCCAGCCAGCATAATACCTGCATCTGCACAGGCTTGGCGTCCACCATCAACAACTTGTTGGGCAATTTCTGCGGGTAATATATTAATAGGCCAACCTAAAATGGCAATTGCCATAATCGGAGTACCACCCATAGCGTATATGTCGCTTATGGCATTAGTGGCTGCAATTCGACCAAAGGTAAACGGATCATCCACAATAGGCATAAAGAAGTCTGTAGTACTGATAATGCCAGTTTGTTCGTTAAGCTTATAAACGGCAGCATCGTCACGAGTTTGATTACCAACTAATAAATTAGAATCAGTAAAGACGGGGAGTTGTGATGCAAGAATGGTACTTAACACTTTAGGAGAAATCTTACAGCCGCAGCCTGCGCCATGGCTATATTCGGTAAGTTTAATTGCTTGCTGAGACATATTGGTTGATCTTTGATGGCGTATTGAGCGGTAATTATAATCACTATTGGCCCAAATATCTTGTTTTTTAGCCGTTTATCAAATTTAGTCGACCATTTAAAATGGATAAAAATATTATTGTGAACGTTGTTTTTTATTTTGTTTGCTGTTAACTTACCTTCCAATCAAGATAACTGATGTTAGGTGATTACTTTGGCAAGACGTAAAGAACATACTCATGAGCAAATAAAGACTATGGCTATTGAAGCCGTCGTAATGCATCTGCAGCATGACAATATTGAAACGTTGAGTTTAAGGAAGGTGGCCAGTCTAATAGGCTATGTACCAAGTACACTGATTAATATATTTGGTAGTTATCATTATCTATTATTAGCGGTGTCAGAGCAGACATTAGCGCAGCTGGCCAACAAGTTATCGTTGGAGATGAATGATAATCCACTGTTGAATATTCAGCAGATGGCGACAATTTATAGTGAGTTTGCCTTGCAGAATCGGCGTTGTTTTCGTTTAGTATTTGAGTTAAGTATGCCCGATGATCAGCCTTTACCAATTGCGCATTTAAGCTTAATAAAGTCATTGTTTGGTCTAGTTGAATCACAATTATTACAATACTTTCCAGAGGCCGACAGCCAAAAAATTGAAATGATGAGCAGAGTATTGTGGGGCGCTATTCATGGGTTAACATCTTTAGCACTAGATGGTAAATTATTTGAGGAGCAATCGTGTTTACAGGACATGCTCATCAGTCATGTACAGAGTTATATCGCAGGAATGAGCATTAAAAAGGAATTTACATGTTACTAACGAAACGATTTTTCCCTTATTTTGCCACCTTATGTTTAGGTGCGTTAAATGATAACTTTTATAAGAATGTGTTGCTGTTATTGGTGACCTACAGCCAATTAAGTGCATTACCAATTGATGTTAATTTATTTGTTAACTTAGCGGCAGGGGTATTTATTTTACCGTTTTTTCTGTTTTCAGCCCATGCCGGTATCGTGGCCGATAATATGGATAAAGCAAAGCTGATAAGACGATTAAAGCTGTTAGAGTTAATCATCATGTCTACCGCCGCGATTGCGATCGTGACCCAAAGTTACATGATTATGTTAGTACTCCTGTTTTTAACTGGCAGTCAGTCGGCGTACTTTGGCCCAGTAAAGTATTCATTACTACCACAAGCACTTAGTGAACAAGAGTTGGTAAAAGGTAATGCGTTAGTTGAAATGGGTACCTTCTTATCGATTCTCATTGGGACGTTAAGCGCCGGCCTCGTAGTGTCAAACGAAAATGGTTTAGTTTGGGCCGCCATAACGGTAACCGTATTAGCCGTTGCAGGTTATCTTGCTAGTCGTGCTATACCTTCATTGCCCGCGCAAGGGGAGCTTAACCCTAATAATTTCTCTCTGTTTTCTGGTACGTGGCGCTGCATCAATAAAGCTCGTGAAACCACTTCAATTTGGATGGCCATTTTAGCCATTAGTTGGTTTTGGTTTTTGGGTGCGACTTATCTGACTCAGTTTCCTAATTTTGCCAAATTGCATTTACATGCAGATGTCACGGTAGTGTCATTGTTATTAGCGCTTTTTTCTATTGGTATTGCCGTTGGTTCATTCGTGTGTGAACGTTTCTCTTTTGGCCATGTTGAGCTGGGACTATTACCGTTTGGGGTTTTGGGCCTGAGCGTGTTCAGTTTTGATATGATTAGCGCCATTCCAACTGCATCGGTTGAATTGGGGTTTGTGTACAGTTTTGAAGCCTTCATTGCTAACGCCCAACATTATCGGTTGATGATTGATTTATTTCTGGTTGGTTTAAGTGGTGGTTTGTTTATTGTGCCCTTGTATGCTTTTATACAAACTCGTGCAGAGAAGCAAGAATGTGCTCAGGCGATTGCGGCAAATAATATTATCAATGCATTTTTTATGGTGGGGTCTGCCATATTATCTATGGTGCTATTAAGTGTGTTCAATTGGAGCATACCTGAGTTGTTTACACTCATAGGTGCACTAAACCTTATTGTGCTGCTATATGTGTATTCACAAGTACCTGAGTTTACCCAACGTTTTATTAGTTACTTACTCAGTCATGTGATGTACCGGGTGAGAGTGTCTGGGCGAGAGCATATTCCATTGCAGGGGGCTGGCATTATTGTCAGTAATCATGTGAGTTATGTTGATGCTCTTATTATTATGGGCGCATCCACAAGGCCAATCCGGTTTGTGATGGATAAGTCGATTAGCGAGATCCCATTATTAAAGTATGTCTTTAGACATGCAGGCGTGATCCCGATTTGTTCACCTAAGAAGTGTGAAGCGACATACCTTAATGCGTTTGAACAGATACACCAAGCACTGGCTAATGATGAGTTGGTGTGTATTTTCCCTGAGGGCAGGTTAACCCCAGATGGAGATATAGGTGAGTTTAGACCTGGTATAGACAAAATATTACAACGTGATCCCGTTACTGTTATACCGTTAGCATTAACTGGATTGTGGGGATCTTATTTTAGCCATAAAGGCGGGCATGCGCTTACTACTTTACCTAAACGTTTTTGGTCTAAAGTCTCGGTAAGTATTGCGCCTTCCGTTGATGGCAGTCTCACCAATTGTAAAGTGTTGCAACAGCAGGTGACACAGCAATTTAATTAACACACTATGTTCGATTTTAGTTGCTCAAAACAAAAAAGGTCACGCATATGCGTGACCTTTTGTATATTGTTAAAAACTTACGACGTATAAGCAGCTGTTAGGCTTTTCCAATTACGTTGTTGTTCAAGAAATTGGTTACGCAATAATTGTACTTGTTGTTTCAGATTGTGATCTGTAAGTTGCTTGCGTTTCGCCTCTAACAAGCTCTTTTTAGCTTGATAATAGTCAACTAAGTGTTGCTTCATCAGCTCATACTCTGCTTGAAAACTTTCTATAATTTCATCGCAGTTTGGTAAGTGAGCGACCTTATTTTGTGCTTGTAACAACTGCATTTGCAAACGTGCACTTTCAATACGCTCTTGCGACACTTTACGTAAATCGGTTGCTAAACCAAACCAACTCATTAGTTTGATGAGCCATTTGGTTGGATCATAGTCCCACCACTTAATGCCATTACGATAATCATTTTCAAAAATGTGATGGAAGTTGTGATAGCCCTCGCCATATGTCAGCAATGCTAGAAAAGCATTATCTTTAGCGGAATTTTTATCTGTGTATGGTTGTTTACCCCAGATATGAGCCAATGAGTTGATAAAGAAGGTACAGTGATGTACTACCACCAGACGCAATAAGCCTGCCATGAGTACCATTGATAAAATATCGCCATTCAACCAGCCGATAAATGCAGGTAAAACAATATTCATTAAAATCACTAAGGCTAAATAGTGCTTGTGTTGCCACATAACGATAGGGTCATTTTGTAAATCACGTACGTTGTTGTAGTCACTGTAACGGCTGGCTTGGTATTCGCGCAGCATCCAGCCTATGTGGCTGTACCAGAATCCCATTTTAGCGGAGTATGGGTCTTTATCATTATTATCAACATGTTTATGATGAATACGATGATCACTACACCAATGTAGTGCGCTGTTCTGTAATGCTAATGCTCCACCTAATGCATATAAAAATCGCACGGATGGGTGAGCTTTATAAGCTTTATGTGACCATAATCTGTGGTAACCCGCAGTAATCGATAGACCACTTGCGTAAGCGAAAACAACAAATGCAATCCATTCAATGCCATCAAAGCCATGGGTAAAACCACGCCAAGGGATTAATACCGCAGCGCCGATGAAAGTAATGGCAAATAACAAGGTATTAAGCCAAATGATTGGAGGTTTTTTCATTTAATAGGGTTCCAATAATAGGTTTAAATAAGTTGAGCGTACAATTGTACGCTAATTTAACTTGGGCGGCTAGTCATGGTCAAGCTTAACAGGGCTGTGTTTCTGTTTTAAAAACGGTATTATCGTTGAATTAATATTGACTGAATGGATTAGTAAATGGGTGTAAGAGCGCAACAAAAGGAAAAAACCCGCCGTGCATTAGTAGATGCAGCATTTAATCAACTTAGTGCTGAGCGAAGTTTTTCCAGCTTAAGCTTACGTGAAGTTGCGCGAGAAGCTGGTATTGCCCCCACATCATTCTATCGTCATTTTAAAGATATGAACGAACTTGGCTTAACCATGGTTGATGAAGGTGGATTAACCTTACGGCAAATGATGCGAAAAGGTCGTCAACGTGCTGAGGCTGGTGGCAGTGTAATCCGTATTTCTGTTGACACTTTTATGGAAGTATTGGAATCAAATCCAAACGTGTTTCGAATATTGTTACATGAACGTTCTGGCACCTCTGCTGCATTTAGAGCTGCAGTTGAACGTGAAATTGAACATTTTATTTCTGAGCTTGCTCATTACACTGAAGCACAAGCTAAGCGCACACCTTTACTTGCGCGTGCTCAAGCTGAATCTTTAGTTATTTTAGTCTTTAATGCTGGAGCATCAGCGTTAGATTCAAAACGCAGCGAGCGAAGAGCTTTGGCTGACCAATTAGTGTTACAACTGCGTATGGTTGCTACTGGTGCTGAAGCTTTGCAGCATAAAATGGATAACCGAGCATAAACGATTACGATATAAACTCACTCTAAGCACATCAGAAACAAACAGGGCGCTAATCATTAGCGCCCTGTTTGGTTAATTTGCGTTACTTGCGTTCTAACAATACTCCCGACTCCATATGGTCGGTATAAGGAAATTGGTCAAATAACGCGAAGCGAGAAATTTTGTGGGTTTGGCTTAAGGTCTGTAAATTGTCATTGAGTGTTTCTGGGTTACAAGAGATATATAAAATCCGCTCATAACCTTGGATCAGCTTCAATGTTTCAGGATCAATTCCTGCACGTGGTGGGTCGACAAAAATCGTATTGCAATCGTAACTGTCTAAATCGATACCTTCTAAGCGTCTAAACTGACGTTTTTTAGCCATTGCATCACTAAAGTCTTCTGCTGACATCCGTATAATCTGAACATTATTTACTTGATTAATATCGATATTATATTGCGCTGCATCAACCGAAGGTTTTGCCAGCTCGGTTGCTAATACACGCTTAAAGTTTTGCGCTAATGCAATGGTAAAGTTGCCATTGCCACAATACAGTTCAAGTAAATCACCTTGGCTATTCTGAGTGACATCGATAGCCCACTCCAACATTTTTACCGATACTTTAGCGTTTGGCTGGGTAAAGCTATTTTCTATCTGCTTATAATGTAATTGCTTAGCATTGATTGTTAGCGTCTCGGTGACATAATCTTTGTCTAAATCGATTTTTTGCTTACGCGCACGGCCAATAATATTGACATTAAATTGAGCCGATAACTTTGCTTTCAAGAGCGTCGCCTGCTCACGCCATTCTTCATCAAGCTGGCGGTGATACAATAAAGACACTAATATTTCGCCACTCAAGGTCGATAAAAAATCAATTTGAAACAGCTTATAACGTAGCGCTGGATTGGGGATTAACTCCGCAATCAGCTCTGCCATCATTTCATTAATGAGCACACCTGCGGGTAAATATTGATCGCAACGCACTTTTGCATTCAGTGCTTTATCAAACATGTAGTAATATAAGTCATCACCATCATGCCACATTCTAAACTCAGCACGCATGCGATAATGCATAGGCTCAGAAGCAAAGACTTCAAGCGCTGGTGGATTGAAATCGGCAAAGGTCTTTTCTAGCTTGATGCGCTTTTGTTGTAATTGTGCATCGTAGTTTTTAGGATCCATTGCAGCTAAATTCATATCGTCCACCAAAGGCTGTAAAAAAGGGCGCAAATATTATACTAAATGACGCTGATGTCTAGTGCTACGCACCTAAGTATAAAATATCATGAACATTAATGCTGCGCACATTCATATTGGGAGCCCATATTGTCTGGACCTATTTTAGTATTTGACTCTGGTATCGGCGGATTGTCGGTATTGAATGAAATTAGAAAACAACTGCCACAGCATGATTATTGTTACTTATTCGATAATGCACGTTTACCTTATGGCAATTTGTCAGAGCAAGAGTTAATAACAGGCTGTGTTGCATTGATCACCCATCATGCTCAGCGTCTTAATGCCAGTATTGTGGTGGTTGCCTGTAACACTGCCAGTACCCTAGTATTGCCATTATTACGTCAACAATTAACTATACCAGTAGTTGGGGTTGTTCCCGCTATCAAGCCAGCAGCCATGTTATCAAAGAAAAAACACATTGGTTTATTGGCCACACCAGGTACGGTTAAACGCGATTATACTCAAGCGTTAATCAATCAATTTGCAGGAAACTGTAAGGTTGAATTATTTGGCACGTCAGATTTAGTCTTACTTGCAGAGCTTTATGTCGCTCAACAACCAATTGATATCGATAAACTCAATCATATCCTAGCACCCATTGCTGCATCGAATATTGATGTACTCGTACTGGGCTGTACTCATTTTCCAATGATAGCAGCAGAAATTAGTCATTATCTCGGTGATGGGGTAACACTACTAGATTCTGGAGAGGCGATAGCAAAGCGGGTGAGGTTTCTACTGAGTAAAGAACATAATGGTAATAAACAACTACAGGCATGTTATACCAAACAGATTAGCCAAGGGCTTAAAGCAACATTAGTCGATTATGGTTTTAGTGATTTTTCGCTGGTAACCATAACCGACTAACAACAGTGCTTAAGGAGTACTAAGAATCAGCTTCAATAGCGATTAGCTATTTTCTGAATCAGATTCTTGTGATTTAGCTTCTCTTACCTTTAATGTGCGCTCTTGAAAGCTGTAGTCATTTAATTTCGACATGGCTTTCTGTGCACCTGATTCAGACATCTCAACAAAACCAAATCCTTTACGACGCCCTGTTTTACGGTCTCGCACTAAACGAACTGAGTTAACCGGTCCGTATTCGCCAAACAATGCCTTTACTTCTCCTTCATGAACACGGTAAGGCAAGTTACCTACATATAGTGTCATAGTAGGACCAACATAAGGTTCATCAGACGAGCTTGAACCGCTAGAAGGTATAAAGGTGAAAATTAACGTCGCAACGACTACACCAGCAATAAACGCAACCGAAGATGGTGTACCGTTAAACTGAAAAAAAACAAAAGCGCCAAGAAGCGCCGCAATCAAAACAATCACGAATGATTTCTGCATAAAATAATCTCTAATGAATATAAAAATGATAAATAACTGTTAAATACTATTACATACTAATTAAAAATTACCAGATAAACCAGACTACTGTTGAAAAATTGAGCTCAAAAGTAACTTTAATATCAAAAATAACCATTTTGCTATTTAGTTAAAGACGCTTCTTTAACCGGAAAAGTTAAAAAAGAATCAATCTGCATAAAAGTTGGGCATTCAAAAGATTTCATTAATAAAAGCGCTTGCACTAAATCTTAAGCTGCCTATAATGCGCATCCACTGACACGGCAGACCGCGAAAGCAAAAACCGGTTAGCGTTATGAGCAACCACCTAGTGGTGTTGATAACAGGCAAAAAGAAGTTTGAAAAAACACTTGACGCCATAAAGGGATTGCGTAGAATACGCACCCCAAGCCAACGACCTAGCGTCTTACGGCGATGTATGAAAAATTGACATCACGCTCTTTAACAATTTATCAAGTAATCTGTGTGGACATTCACAGGTATTGAGTTATTCGAAATTGTCTTCTGTTCTTCGGAATGTTGGCAATCAAAAAATTTAAACTCAATGCAACGATGAATGT
>NZ_JACJDX010000018.1:0-52259 GCF_014163775.1 Shewanella sp. SR43-8
AAAGTGTTGTTTTAACCGCTACTAAAAGTAACCATTAAACGCAATTTTGTGGAGGCGCGACCCGGAGTCGAACCGAGATAGACGGATTTGCAATCCGTAGCATAGCCATTCTGCCATCGCGCCATGCTTAACCAAAATCAAATCCATCGGAGGAGATAAGAAATTGGAGCGACATATCGGGTTCGAACCGATGACCTATACCTTGGCAAGGTATCGCTCTACCAACTGAGCTAATGTCGCATTTGTATCTCTTTAACGCTCTATTTAAAACTAGAACGTTGCAATAAGAGGATGTTTCCCCTGACTGCGGAATGGCATTCTACCGTTTTAGCTCTGATAGTCAATCAATAAAAACAGATTTATTGCAACAAAATGACTGTTTGATGCATAAATCATCATTCTGATTAAATATATTACAAGGCGGATAAAAAAGCATCTCCAAAGAGATGCTTTCAAGACTACATACTGGGTAAGTACTCAATAAACAGCGATATTAACTTTGCAAACCTTGTTAAACATCCACTGTCAGCAAACTTGGTACTAATTAAATATTAGTTTTTAGGTAGTGATAATGTGGTTAAGCCAAGCATTTTTTGCATAACGCCAACAACCTGGCAGCTATAACCAAATTCGTTGTCATACCATACGTACAAAATGGCACGTTTACCCTCTGCAATCGTTGCTTGCGAATCGACAACACCTGCATAACGTGAACCCACTAAGTCACTTGAAACAATTTCAGTCGATTCAGTAAAATCGATTTGATTTTGTAACCCAGATTGCAATGCGACATCTTTTAAGTATTCATTCAGTTCATCACGATTAGTTTCGTGTTGTAAATTAACACTGATGATAGCCATAGAGACGTTAGGCGTTGGAACGCGAATCGCGTTACCGGTTAGTTTACCCGCTAATACAGGCAATGCTTTAGCAACAGCTTTAGCCGCGCCTGTTTCGGTAATGACCATGTTAAGTGGGGCGCTACGTCCACGGCGATCTGCACTGTGATAGTTATCAATTAAATTTTGATCGTTGGTATATGAGTGAATCGTTTCTACGTGACCATTTTCAATCACATATTTGTCATTAACCGCTTTTAACACTGGTGTGATGGCATTAGTTGTACAACTTGCCGCTGACACTATGGTGTCTAAATCAAGGATATCGTTTTCATTAACGCCGTAAACGATATTTTTAATCGCACCTTTGGCTGGAGCTGTTAATAATACTTTTGCTGCTCCAGGGCTCTTAAGGTGTAAACCTAAACCAGCTTCATCTTTCCAAATACCTGTGTTATCAACAATTAACGCATTGTTAATATCATACTTAGTGTAATCAACTTCATCTGGTGAGTTAGCGTAAATGACTTGAATGTAAGTTCCATTGGCAATAATTGCGTTGTTTTCTTCGTCAACTTCAACCGAACCATTAAATGGTCCGTGTACTGAGTCACGACGTAATAAACTGGCACGCTTTTCTAAATCACCTTTTTTACCACCACGCAATACAATGGCACGAAGGCGCATTTTATTACTTTTACCAGTACGCTCAATGAGTAAACGAGCTAACAAACGCCCTATTCGACCGAAGCCATAAAGTACAACATCACGAGCTGGGGTGTCATCACCATGATTAACCGCTTCTGACAACTCCTGTGCCATATAAGCTTCTATACCACTTGCATCCTTGTTATCACGCCAGTAATTAATCGCTAATTTACCAATATCGACTCGGCAATGCTTGATGGCTAATTTGCTAAGTGCTACAACAAATGGGAAACTTTCACGAAGACGTAATTTTTCACCGACATGACGACGTACTAAACGGTGTGACTTAATGATTTCGATGGTTGATGCATTGAGTAGTGGTTTACCATATACCATAACCTCAATACCTTGGTTACGATACAACTTGCCAAGCAACGGTTGCATTGCTTCTGCCATTTCGAAACGTTCTTGCCAGCTTTGTAAATGTTTATCTGCGCTCATGTAGGGATCCTTTATCTCACTTTTCTCGTTTTTTCAGAAAGGTTTGAGTAACAAAAAGAAAAGACCAATAATTTAGTATATTGTATGGGGGTGGCCCCCTGTTGGTCGCCGACATTGTAAAGAAATACAGCCGATTTCGCTAGTAACAAATTTTCGGTAAATGTGTAATTTTATTAGACAATTTACCGCTCGGAGACGCTTTTGAGCCATAATTTTGTATTAATTACATCATTTACAGTTATCGGGGCCTGTTTTGGCCTTTTTGGCTGCGATAATGACCGAAACAGCGACCTTATTTGTAAAAATAATCCTGAACTTTGTAGTGATTTACACAAAGATAGTTGGTGCCGATTTGAGAAAGGTGACCTGATCCGCCACAGATATGCGTTAAAACAGAGCTCATCGCCTACAGGTAAACAACTTTACCAGCAACTTATTTACTTAGAGAAATACAGTAAATGCATCGAATTGGCTGCTGGTGTACAACATAAAATTAATACTGACCGAACCCGTGATCGAGAACGCGCTTTTGCGGTAAGCACTCAGACACTCAGCGAACTTCAAGAAACCACCCGTGCAAATAACGAAGTGCATTTAGCTTTTTATCGTTGGATGCGTTTTAACGATCAAGCAGGATTAGCGATTGTAGAAAACACTTATAAGCAAGGATTGCTTGTCGATAACGATATCATTACTCAACTAGCAGCCTATTATGTGAGAGTTTCGCCTAATGATGCCAAAACGCTTTATTTGCATTTGCTTGCTACCACCAAGCCAGCAGATATTGATCCTGACTGGTTTTTAGCCCTCGCTTCTATTTACCGCCAACAACAAGATAGTGAAAAAGAATACCTGTTAACCAGAGCCAACTTATTGATCAGTGAAAACCAAGCAGATGAACAACAGTTATTAGCTATCATTAAGGGGGATCAAGCGCTTGCATCGACATTAGACAGTCAAGCCATTGAACTCGTCTCAGTGGTAATGAGCGAACAATTTGCCAATAGTCACAGTGAAGCATTATTAAAATAAGCTAGGATTGTGAACTTTGAATCCATTTTGTGGCTTATTAAATTTATTATTACTTACAAAACTGTGCTTAAAATATCTTCAAAATGGGCTAAATGTAAAAAAAATACGAATATTATTGGCTTAATTCGGCATATTTGGGTGATTTAACTTGATTATTACGGCCAATTTGGTAATTTTACAACCAGGCGAATGATATGCCACCAAATTATTTTAACTTGAGGGATATGAGATGACTATCCGTGTAGCAATTAACGGCTATGGCCGTATCGGTAGAAACGTTCTACGTGCACTGTACGAAAGCGACAAAGATTACCCAATCGAAATCGTTGCGTTAAACGATTTAGGTGATGCTTCTATTAATGCTCATTTAACTAAGTACGATACTGTACATGGTCGTTTCAACGCGAAAGTTGATCATGACGATGAAGCTATCTATGTCAATGGCGACAAAATTTTAACTTTCCAAGAACGTGACCCGTCAAAGTTACCTTGGGCAGAATTAAAAATTGATGTTGTCTTTGAATGTACGGGTATTTTCACATCTAAAGAATCTGTGCAACCACACCTTACTGCTGGTGCTAAGAAAGTTATTATTTCAGCTCCTGGTAAGAATGTTGATGCCACAATCGTATATGGTGTGAATAACGATATATTAACTTCAGACATGACAGTCATTTCTGGTGCATCATGTACCACTAACTGCCTTGCACCTATTGCTAAGCCGTTAAATGATGAAATTGGTATTGAATCTGGTTTGATGACCACGATCCACTCTTACACCAATGATCAACGTCTATCTGATGTTTACCATACAGATTTACGCCGTGCTCGCGCTGCGGCAATGTCGATGATCCCAACTAAAACCGGTGCAGCTGCTGCAGTAGGTTTAGTGGTTCCTGAGCTTATGGGTAAATTTGACGGTTTAGCGGTACGAGTGCCAACAATCAACGTGTCTTTAGTTGATTTAACATTCTTAGCCTCTAGAGATACCACTGTTGAAGAAGTGAATGCCATCATTACCCGTGCTTCACTAACATCACCAATGTCTGAAGTATTAGCGATTAATGAAGAGCCATTAGTGTCTATCGACTTCAACCATAATCCTTTCTCTTCTAATTTCGACGCTACACAAACTCGTGTTAACGGTCGATTAGTGAAAGTAATGTCATGGTATGACAACGAATGGGGTTTCAGTAACCGCATGTTAGACAACGCTGTAGCGTTAATGAACGCTAAGTAATTAAACTATAAATTAGCTCGTTAAGATCTAATTTATAGTAAACTTAATAGCCTCGCATTTGCGGGGCTTTTTTATTTATTAAAAAGTTAGTTCATCGCTCGGGGATCCAAATAATACTGCAATTTTCTATTATCATTAAATTCATCGCCTACAATTTTATCAACACGCTAAAATCATACATACACTGTTAGCTTTTATATCCTATTACCCAATATCTATTGCTTATAAGTGACGAAGTCGAATAGCACTAAATAAAGTAAGACAGATTCGACTCCCCTTCTATTTCAATTCGTTCACTAGTCTATTAATCGTACAAAATGGAATGAGAATAATGAAATGAATTTAATTATGAGTAAAGATAAGTTATTACAACATAGAGCACAAAATTCGACCAATAGAGCCTTGTTTATTTTCTGTTTATAGCTGATATTTTAAATCATTAAATATTATTCATTTAAAAAAAGTCAAAGGAATTAAAAATGGCGAGCAAATTTAATTTAACTATCGGCAACCGTATTATCTTAGGTATTGCCATTGTATTGTTTTTAGTCATGGGTACCGTTATTCCTTTCGTACTATCTGAATTCTCAGCCACTATCGATAGCGCGGAGCAACGCGAGCTACACAAGCTATATGAAACGGCTACAGCTGATATTGAATCAACAGGGAAATTGGCTCAAGCTTTAGCAACTGTCATTGCTAGCGATAGAGAATTACAAAAGCTATTCAGTGAGGGCAATAGAAATGAATTAGCGGCTAGAACTATTCCGCTTTTCGACTCATTAAAAACTAGTTATGGCGTTCGTCAATTCCAGTTCCACTTACCTCCTGCGACGTCCTTTTTAAGGGTTCACAAGCCAGAGGAGTTTGGGGATGATTTATCCTCTTTTAGACAAACCATCGTTGTCGCAAATCGAGACAAAAAAGCGGTTAAAGGACTAGAAAAAGGAGTCGCTGGGATAGGCATTCGCGGAATTATGCCGATAAATTATCAAAACAAACATATTGGCTCTGTTGAGTTTGGTATGTCTTTTGGACAAACATTTTTTGACGAATTTAAAAAAGATTATAACGTCGATATTGCTCTCTACACTGAGAAAAATGGACGATTTGAAGCTTTTGGAACCACAACAAAACCTAATAGTTTTTCAAATAATGCCGATTTAACGCAAGCATTTAATGGTGAAGTGCTTAATAGCCAGTCAACATTAAACGACACCCCCTATGCTATCTACTTACGTCAAATAAAAGATTTTTCTGGTCAACCTATTGGCGTCCTAGAAATCGCAATGGATCGTACTCATAATACGAGTGCACTAAAGACAGTATCTTTAACTATGATTTTTGTAGGTATTATTGCGTTATTATTAGGGATAGCCATTGCTTGGGCGGTAAGCAGAAGTATTACAAAGCCAATTAATACTACCACTAACACGATGAATAATATTGCAGATGGCGATGGCGACTTAACCCTGCGTTTAACCGTTATCGGCAACGATGAAATTACTCAGCTATCCAAAGCATTCAACCAATTTGCTACCAAGGTTCATAGCACAATTACCCAAGTGATGTCAGCTACTCAGCTGCTTAATAACTCTGCTGAACGCTTATCTAATATTACACTTGAAACACGAGCTGATACCGTTCAACAGCAACAGGAAACTGAGCAGGTTGCGACCGCGATGAATGAAATGAGTGCAACCGTTCAAGAGGTTGCACAAAATGCTACTCAAGCAGCTGATGCTGCCCAAAAAGCCAATGAAGCAACAGAAACGGGAAAACTTGTCGTCAGCGCAGTGTCATCAGAAATTAATCAATTAGCATCAGAAATCAACATTGCGACAGAAACTGTTTCACATTTACAAAGCCAAACAACAGCCATTGATAGTGTACTGGAAGTAATCCGCAATATTTCTGATCAAACTAATTTGTTAGCTCTGAATGCCGCAATCGAAGCTGCTCGCGCTGGCGAACAAGGCAGAGGCTTTGCTGTTGTTGCTGATGAAGTTCGAACCTTAGCAAGCCGAACACAGGCCTCAACCCAAGACATTCAAGCCATGATAGAACAATTACAAAGTGGTGCAGCGAAAGCAGTTCAAGTCATGAAAGAAAGTAGTAAGGTCACAGATTCTTGTGTAGCACAGGCAAATAATGCCGACCGAGCGCTCGATGACATTTTTGCAGCGGTCAATACTATCACTGAGATGAATATTCAAATCGCCAGTGCAGCAAATGAACAATGTGCGGTATCAAATGAGATTAATAAAAACATCAATAACATCAACTATATCGTTACTAAGACTACGGATGGTGCAATGCAAACAGCCAAGGCAAGCGAGGACCTTGCTGATTTGTCTAAGCAACTTAATACCTTAGTTGGGCAATTTAAAATTTAACAGAATACTGCACCACAACAATCACAATTGAGAATAAAAAACCGACATGAAGTCGGTTTTTTTATCAGGCTAGTCATTGATTCGCAAACTTAGCTATTTACTTATGCGTTGCCCTTCACTTTCATATTCAATTCTTTTGCAAAATCGAGCATGCGAGTTAGTGGGATGAGTGCTTTGATGCGCAGTTCATCATCAACAAATATTTCATGATTAGTTTTATCACTATCAACTAGTGAAGCTTCGATAGCTTGCAAACCGTTCATGGCCATCCACGGGCAATGGGCACAACTCTTACAGGTGGCACCGTTGCCGCCGGTTGGGGCTTCGAGCAAGGTTTTACCTGGAGCAGCCTGCTGCATTTTATAAAAAATACCGCGATCCGTGGCAACAATAAAGGTGTCGTTGGCCATGGTTTGCGCCGCTTTAATCAACTGACTGGTAGAACCTACAGCATCAGCAAGCTCAACCACACTAGCTGGTGACTCTGGGTGAACCAAAATGGCTGCACCAGGATGCTGCTTTTTAAGCTCGCGCAATGCTTTAGCTTGAAACTCATCATGCACAATACACTCGCCTTGCCATAACAACATGTCGGCGCCAGTTTGTGTATTGATGTAGGAGCCTAAGTGGCGATCGGGTGCCCAGATAATTTTTTTATCTTGACTATCGAGATGCTCAACAATTTCTAAAGCAATGCTTGAGGTGACCACCCAATCTGCACGAGCTTTTACTGCTGCAGAGGTGTTGGCATACACCACAACAGTATGATCTGGATGGGCATCGCAAAACTCATTAAATTGCTCAATCGGACAACCTAGATCTAACGAACAAGTGGCTTCCAGAGTGGGCATTAAAATGGTTTTTTCAGGGCTTAAGATTTTAGCGGTTTCGCCCATAAACTTAACCCCAGCAACAATTAATGTCTTTGCTGGGTGATCGCGACCAAAGCGAGCCATTTCTAAAGAATCTGACACACAACCACCAGTTTCTTCAGCTAATGCTTGAATTTCAGGATCGGTATAATAATGGGCAACAAGGACTGCATTTTGATCAATCAATAACTGTTTGATACGTGCTTTATATTGTGCTTTTTCAGCGTCAGACAACACGGCAGGTTTTGGCGGAAACGGATATTCAATAGTTTCAATTTTAGGTGCCGACAGACTCATACAAAGTTCCAATCGATTTACATTGTTTGTGTATTATACGAAAAAGCCACTTAAAACAAAAGGACGCGTTAGCGTCCTTTTGCATAAGATAGCTTAATCATTATTAACGCATGGCTAAGAGCATTTCTTGTGGTTGCTCTAGGTAGTGTTTCCATAAATTACAGAAGCGAGCTATGGTGCCACCGTCAATAACGCGGTGATCGCCAGACCAGCTAACTTGCATAATCTTACGTGCTTCAACTTCACCTTTGGCGTTAAATCGAGGCAGTATCTGTAACTTACCTAATGCCACAATCGCCACTTCAGGTTTATTAATGATAGGTGTTGCTATCGTGCCGCCTAATGCACCGATATTAGAAATTGAAATAGTCCCATCTTTTAAATCGGCTGGTGACACACGGCCGCTGCGTGCAGCTGTGGTTAAGCGTGAAATGTCAGCGGCAATATCTAAAATAGACTTATTTTGCACATCTTTAACATTCGGAACCAATAAACCCACTTTTGAATCAACTGCCATACCAATATTATGGCGCGACTTATATGTGAGTTCAGTGCAATCAGCGTTTACTTGACTGTTCAAGATCGGAAATTCATTGATAGCTAACGACATGGCCTTCATAAAGAATGGCATCATAGTGAGCTTCACTTCGTCGGTTGAGTAGCGCTGCTTCATACTTTCACGCAAAGCAACCAATTCAGTTAAGTCAAATTCTTCGCAATAGGTAAAATGTGGAATTGTCGATACTGACTCAACCATCATTTTAGCCATAATAGCTTTGACGCCTTTGATAGGTTCAACACGATCACTTGCTGAAGCAGGGCTAACTAATTGACCACTGACAGGACTTGTAACTTGATCAGCAGACGATAAAGCAGCATTTGTATTTGCAGCGGGTTGAGAGGCACTTGCACCTTGCTGATGACGTTCAATATCTTCTTTGTAAACACGGCCATTTTTGCCCGTACCCACTACAGTTGCGATATTTATATCGAGTGTCCGCGCCATACGGCGAACAGCTGGGCTGGCTAACGCTTTACCCTGAGCAACGGGCTCTAGATTAACATGTGGTGCAGCGGCTTGAGCCTGTTGAACCACGTCAACGCTAGCAGATGCACTATCAGCATCAGCTTCGACTTCGATGGAAAATAGAGGCGAATGCACTTTAGCAAGCTGACCCTTACGGTAATGCAGTTTAACGATTTTACCGGCTTTCATCGCCGGAATTTGCACTAACGCTTTATCTGTCATCACATCAGCAATCGGTTGGTCTTCGACCACCATATCGCCTTCTTCTACCAACCAGTCAACTAGCTCACATTCAACAATTCCTTCACCAATATCGGGTAGTAAGAATTCTTCAATATTTGATGAATTTTTTGTTGTCGCAGCGACAGAGTTATCCCGGTCAACAGGAGCGTGATTAGCCGATGTATCGTTAACAGCTTCTTTAACCGGAGTGACAGCAGCTACAGGAGTCTCAGAAACACTAGAGCTGTCATCACCGTCCATCTCAACCGCATATAATGGCTGATGCACTATGGCTATTTCGCCTTTAGCATAATAAAGCTTAGTGATTTTTCCGGCATGCGGCGCAGGAATTTGTACTAAGGCTTTATCAGTCATTACATCAGCAATCGGTTGGTCTTCGGTAACCATGTCACCTTCACTGACTAACCAATCGACTAATTCACATTCCACTACACCTTCGCCGATGTCAGGTAAAATAAAATCTTTAATCATATCTTACTCCTAATAAGCAACTGTGGCCTTGATAGCTTCGAAGGTCTTTAACTCATCTGGCATGTATTCTTTTTCATGCACTAATGGATAAGGCGTATCTAGGCCGCACACTCGACAAATTGGTGACTCAAGCGATAAGAAACATTCTTGTTGGATCGTTGCGGCAATTTCGCCAGCAAAACCACCGGTTAAAGGGGCTTCATGGTTAATCAGTAAACGACCGGTTTTGGTGACTGATTTAGCGATGGTTTCAACATCCCATGGTGCGATAGTACGTAAGTCGATAATTTCACATGAAATACCTTCTTTTTCCGCTCGCTCACAGGCTTTTTCAACGATTTCCATCTGTGCGCCCCAAGCCAGGACTGTAATATCACTGCCCTGCTTAACCACTTGTGCTTTACCTAATTCGATAACGTAGTCACCGGCTGGCACTTCGCCAACAGATGCGCGGTATAAACGCTTAGGTTCAAAGAAAATAACCGGGTTTGGATCGCGAATAGATGCCAACAACAATCCTTTTGCTTGTTCTGGATTGCGTGGAATCACCACTTTTAGGCCTGGTGTTTGGGTAAAATAGGCTTCAGGAGATTGTGAGTGGTAATGACCACCTGCTATCCCACCGCCATATGGGGTTCGGAAGGTTAATCCACCCACATCAAATTGATTACCACTGCGGTATCTAAATTTTGCTGATTCATTAACTATTTGATCGAATGCTGGAAAAATATAATCAGCGAACTGAATTTCAGCAACCGCAGTCATACCATAAGATGCTAAGCCATTAGCAAAACCTGCAATGCCTTGCTCTGTTAGCGGTGTGTTGAAACAACGATCACGACCAAACTGTTCTTGCAGACCAGAAGTCGCACGAAAAACGCCACCGAAGTGACCCACATCTTCACCAAAAATCACCATGCGCTCATCGGCAGTCATAGCTATTGATAACGCCTCATTGATGGCGTGTAACATATTCATTTGAGCCACGATTTAGAGTCTCCCTGCGCTTTTTGGATAGGCTTTTGGATACTTAGCGATATGCTCTTTCAACTCTTTAAGCTGTTTTCTAAGCGCTGGAGTTGGTTTATCAAGCACATCTTCGATAATTTCGTCGAGTTTCGGCACCGGCAACTTTTCAGCCACTTTAACTGCCGCTAACACTTCTTCGCGATAACGTTCAAATAACTTGGCTTCATCGGCTTCAGTAAGCCAATCTTTGTTGATCATCCACAATTTAAAACGTTTTACTGGGTCGTGCTGTTGCCATTTTGCTTCTTCTTCTTTTGAACGATACCCAGATGGATCGTCTGATGAAGAATGCGCCCCCAAACGATATGTCATCGCTTCAATCAATACCGGAGCATTGTGCTCTAATGCGTGAGCTCGAGCTTGTTGCGTAGCAGCTAGCACTGCGAGCATGTCGTTACCGTCTACACGTATGGTATGCATACCGTAACCTACACCGCGACTGGCAATACCGTTACCGGCAAATTGCTCTTCGGTTGGGGTAGAAATAGCATAACCATTGTTGCGACAGAAAAAGATGGTAGGAGACTTGAGTACTGCGGCCATATTCAAACCAGCATGGAAGTCACCTTCTGATGCAGCGCCTTCACCAAAATAACAAATGGCCACATTACGCTTGCCCTGTAACTTCATACCGTAAGCAACACCAGTCGCCTGCGGAATTTGCGTTGCCAGTGGTGACGAAATGGTTTGGTAATTGAGTTCACGGCTGCCGTAATGGATCGGCATTTGGCGACCTTTACCTAAATCTTTCTCGTTACTGAACATTTGATTCATAAATTGTTCAGTACTAAATCCACGATAACGCAATGAGGCGTGTTCGCGATATTGAGCCAAAATGACGTCGTCTTTATCAAGCGCTGCAGTGCTGCCTATAATTGAGGCTTCTTCACCGGTACAGGTCATGTAAAAACTAATTCGTCCTTGACGTTGCGCACCCAACATACGCTCGTCTAATACTCGTGTAAAAACACAGGTATCAAATATTTTTTCGGCCAGAGCCTTGTCGATTACTGGTAAAACCGCATTTTCATATGTGGTGCCATCAGCTTGCAAAATACGCAAAATGGGGATGTGCAATGACGCTTTGTCTAAGAAGCTGACACGGTGCACTGTTTCATTGGTCAGTGGTGCGTTGCTCATATTATGCTCTTGTTATTGTTAAGCCATGTTCAACATAAACATGGCTCTATTTATACTATGCGAGTAGACATTACGTTAACGTAAACTACCTATCAATACTTACTCTCACTGTAAACGTATTTTACTCACGATTGACATGTATATATTGCTTTACGACTATAAGATTGACTCGTTCGGTGCAGGTACTAAACATAGCACTGTACGCTGCCCAATGGGTACATTTGCATTCGGAAATACAATGGCCTCTTGTGGCTGTTCGACGGTGATCGCTTTACCACCTTCTGTCGCTAACACTGCCCCGTGACTAAAAGCACTGAAGTTTTCAGCATCACCAGCAAAGCTAAATTCAAAGTCATCGAAATGTTTATTAATCGACCTAGACACCTTATACAAGTTGACCTTACTTGCGTCAAACTCAACAGGCGCTAACTTAGGCTCAGTAATCAGTTTTTCAAGCATAGTATGAGTTTGGTCAAAACGACTCATGTCGTTTTGACCAAATGGCATCACTTTTCCTAATTCAACGGTAAATGCATCTGCTTGAAATTGCTCTGAGGAGTAGTAGCTAAACGTAGTTGTCGGTTCATGATGGAATAACATGGTATCAACACCACATGCCGCCAAAAACATAATTTGCTCGCCGCTAAAAGCACGACCTGGACGATATGGGTAAATGGCAAACTTTTCATGCTTTGAAGCACGTATTGCAGTATGTAAGTCGTAATGAATGCGTTGATTGTCGCTATTGGCATTGAAAAAGTCAGCCACGTATTGCTCTAACGCTTTAGCTCGATGGCGCTCTGGGTGAGTTAAACCCTCGCCCTTTGAATGCGCACCGCTAAATAGGCGATTCATGTTTTCATCAATAAAACGGGTTTTATTAATGATCGCAGCGGGATTACCGATTAAAAACATTACACGCTGCTTGGCCTCTATACGTTGAGTCAGCAAATCTTTAATCAGTTGATTGCATATTTCAATTGGCGCAGTTTCATTACCGTGCACGGCACATGACAACACTATGTCTTTAGTGGCAGTTGTTGGCGTAAACACAATCACCCCAGTATCTAATACATCAACCCGAGTATGTTGGGCTAACATAAAGTCATACGCTGCTGGTAGTCGAGTCGGATTTGCTAAGGTATAGGCTAAAAAATCGTGGTTTATCATCAGGTCAGATAACACTATCAACTCCTTGTCTCATTATTATATGGCGTAGTTAAACTTGACGTAAACGGCTGTTAACTAAGATGCCTATTACGGCAGATTCTATCATAGCCAAGGACTATTTTATTGCAGGCATATGTTAGTTTTATTTATTAATAAAAGTTTGCTTGCAAAAGATCACAATATTCAACACAATTACAGCCATCTAGACTTCTATAATATGTTTTAAGGGTATGTCATGGCGTTAGCAACATTTGGTGCAGGCTGTTTTTGGGGTGTTGAATATTTTTTCCGTGAAATTAACGGCGTCAGTAACGCAACGTGTGGCTACATGGGTGGCAAAGACACTGCAACAACTTATAAAGAAGTGAAGACGGGTTCCACTGGCCATGCTGAAGTTGTCCAAGTTGAATTTGATCCTGAAGTGGTCAGTTTTAACGACCTACTGGATGTGTTTTGGAAAAACCATAACCCGACCATGTTAAACATGCAGGGTGGCGACATTGGCACTCAATATCGCAGTACGATATTTTTTCACGATAAAGAGCAAAAAGCCCAAGCTGAAAGTTCAAAGCTGGCATTAGCTCGCAGCGGTAAATGGGGACAGCGTCATATTGTGACTGAAATTGTACCGATACAAACATTCCACATAGCCGAGGAATATCACCAGAATTATTTAGAAAAAAATAACCTACCAACTTGTCATTTGGTTTACTAAGTCTAAACGAGCAACACTACCGAGCGATAATTAAGCGATTCAAGTGAGATGATGTTTAGCATTGCCTCACTTGAAACGGAATATTTACATAATAGATAACCCCAATCGATTTCCTACACTCAACTTCACTTTACCCGCCGCAGTAAATTCCATACAATCCCATGCAAATTGCTTAAGGCATGTTATCGGAGATCAAAATCATGAGTGAAGCTCGTCACGTTAACCTACTAATTTTAGGTTCTGGCCCTGCCGGCTATACCGCTGCTGTTTATGCTGCGCGTGCAAATTTAAATCCTGTGATGATCACAGGTATGCAACAAGGTGGCCAATTAACGACCACTACGGAAGTAGAAAACTGGCCAGGCGATGCGGAAGACTTAACTGGTCCAGCATTAATGGAACGCATGCAAAAGCACGCTGAAAAGTTTGATACTGAAATTATTTTCGATCATATCAATGAAGTGACCCTAACTGAGCGCCCTTTCCGCTTAAAAGGTGACAACGGCGAGTTTACTTGTGATGCATTAATTATTGCGACCGGTGCATCGGCTAAATATTTAGGCCTTCCGTCTGAAGAAGCGTTCATGGGCCGTGGTGTTTCTGCCTGCGCAACATGTGATGGTTTCTTCTACCGTAACCAAAAAGTTGCGGTTATCGGTGGCGGTAACACTGCTGTTGAAGAAGCACTTTATTTAAGCAACATCGCGTCTGAAGTTCACTTAATTCACCGTCGTGATAGTTTCCGTTCAGAAAAGATTTTGATTAACCGCTTAATGGATAAAGTCGCTAACGGTAATATCATTTTACACCTAGACCAAACACTGGAAGAAGTGACGGGTAATGACATGGGTGTGACAGGTCTCAAGAAAAAGAGCACTAAAGATGGTTCAGTTACCGACCTAGAAGTCGCTGGTGTGTTTGTTGCGATCGGCCACAGCCCAAATACTGGCATTTTTGCTGATCAGCTAGAAATGAATCACGGTTACTTAAAAGTTAACAGTGGCTTACAAGGCAATGCAACACAAACTAGCATCGAAGGTGTTTATGCATGTGGTGACGTAATGGATCAACATTATCGTCAAGCCATCACTTCTGCCGGAACGGGTTGTATGGCAGCACTTGATGCTGAACGTTACCTAGACGCAAAAAAGTAATTGATTGCATTTAATTAAAAAGAGCAGCTCAGGCTGCTTTTTTTTATAGCTGTTATTAAAATGAATCGAATGAGTATTACACCATTTTTTGGTAGAACACCGCTTCGGTATCACCTAAAGGATCGCGGTGAATACTCTTATGCTGAAAAGTCATACCGAGTTTTTTCATTATTGCAATTGAAGCTAGATTGTCTTCTACTGCAATAGCACTGACATGGGTTACTTCAGCTGAGGCACTCACAGCCTCCATTACCGCTTTCGCTGCTTCGGTAGCATAGCCTTTACCCCAACTGATATGTTTAAACCGCCAACCTAATTCCAAGTTATGTGGCTGTGCTTGGGTAAAAAAGTGCATCGGTCTAACTAATACCCAGCCTAAATACTCACCGCTTAAGCCGTGTTGCTCATTTTCAGCACAATCAAGCGCTTGGACTTTCCATAACCCCCAACCTTTAGCAGGATGTAAATATTGAGCTAATCTTGGCATCATCACCGTATCAATCTGCTGCTGTGTGGTTTTAATTCCACCATTGAGAAAATGCATGACTCGCTCGTCCTGGTCGAGTTCAAATAATAATGCACTGTCATCAAGGGTTATTAATGATAATTGTAATCTAGATGTATTGGCGACTTGCATTGTTTTCTCCTTGGGTTGACACACAAGTTTACACAATGAAACACCAAAGATTAAACATTTCGATTAACATATAAATGACAAAAAAGACTATTGGCAGTATTGACTTGGCTTACTGCAAAAATAACGCATTATTTTATAAGGAAAGATCGTGGCAACTAAAAAACAAATCATACTACCGATAATAGTATTAGCAATTGGAATAGCTGGTTTAGTTGGGATTTCTGCGTTAAAAAAGCCCCCAGAGGAAAAGCCTGTCGTTGATACTACTCCTCTGGTGTCAGTGGAAGCCATCGAGTACAAACCCATGACCTTTTCGGTCAGTTCATACGGTGTCGTCGCAGCCAAGTACGATACCGAATTGGTTGCACAAGTCAGTGGTGAAATCATTTATCTAGCGGATAAATTCGTCAAAGGTGGCTTTGTTAAAAAAGGCGATATTTTAGCTAAGATTGATCCTAGTGATTACGAAGCTGGCTTATTAGATTCTCAGGCTAATGTGGCATCAGCAAAAGCTAACATGGTTCAAGAACGCGCTAATGGTGAAGTTGCCTTACGTGAATGGGCAGAAATTACCAATAGTAAGCCTACCGCTCTCAGTTTGCGTAAACCACAACTCGCTCAAGAATTAGCTAAGCTAAAAAGTGCAGAAGCCGATTTACTCCGATCACATCGAGATCTAGAACGGACTGTGATCCGCGCCCCTTATGATGCACTTATTTCTAGCCGTGAAATTGGTTTAGGTGCTTATGTCACCACAGGAAGTAAAATCGGACACATTTATAATACCGATACGGCTGAAATTCGCTTACCTCTCGCCGATAAAGAAATGCAATATTTGGATCAAAAAGGCACTCATTCTGAAGTGACATTAATGGGTAACTTCGCCGGTAGTAAACAACAGTGGCAAGGGAAAATAGTTCGCAGTGAAGGAGTTGTTGACAGTAAAAGTCGCATGACCTATCTGGTTGCTGAAATTGAAGACCCATATGGACTGAAAACCGATAAAAATGAATTACGTTTCGGCACCTATGTTACTGCAAACATACAAGGTAGTAATGCTGGCAATGTCGCCGTTATTCCACGTCATTTAATTGTAAATGGCTTAGTCGCAATAATGGATAGCGACAACACCTTACGCTATAAACCCGTAAAAATTATTCGCCAAGAAGGCGCCAATGTGGTTATTTCTGAAGGTCTGGATCCTGGAATGGAAGTCATCACATCAGCGCTTGATTACCCATTAGAAGGCATGAAGCTGGCGTTACCGGTAGATAAAATCCTTCAAGACGAGCCGATAGAAACCGATAAAACTGAAATCGCTATGGAAGGTAAATAAACATCATGGACGATACGAATAAAGGAATCATCGCTTGGTTTGCCCGTAATAGTGTCGCGGCAAACTTGCTGATGATCATTATTTTACTCGGCGGTCTGTTGACTGCTAATACTATCCGCAAGCAATTCTTCCCAGCGGTTGAAATTAACTGGATCCAATTCAGCGCAGTCTACCCAGGCACTGCACCACAAGAAGTGGAAGAAGGCATTACCATTAAAATTGAACAAGCTTTAGAGAGTGTTCAAGGATTAAAACGGGTCATTACCTATTCAAACCGTAATATGGCTCAAGGGTATTTTCAAGTTGAGGAATCATATGATCCTCAAGTAGTACTTGAAGAAGTTAAAGCCGAAATTGGCTCTATTTCAACCTTTCCAGGTGGTATGGAACCACCTAAAGTTGAACGCATTAAATTCAGACAAGAGGTGATGTATTTAAGTCTGTATGGCGATTTAGACCAAATACAGCTAAAAGATTTAGGCGAGCGAATTAACGATGAGATAATGCAACTGCCTGGTGTCAATATTAGCGAATACTATAGCGGTCTTGGATATGAAATCGGTATTGAAGTCAGCAAAGATCGCTTACGTGAATATGGTTTAACCTTTGACGATGTTGCTAGTGCGGTGCGTGGTTATTCACGAAATATGTCTGCAGGACAAATTAAAGCAGAAAATGGTTACATTAATTTACGAGTCCAGAACCAAGCCTATGTAGGTTATGAGTTTGAACAGCTACCATTATTAACATTAGATGATGGCACTAAGATCTTATTGGGTGATATCGCCACCGTCAATGATGGCTTTCAAGAAGGTATTCAATACTCAAAATTTAATGGCAAGAATTCGGTTACCTTCTTTATTGGTGCGGCTAAAAATCAGAGTATTACCGATGTAGCGAAAACAATTAATAATTTTGTCGAAAAACAGCAAAAAATATTACCCCAAGGAGTTAAGCTTGAACCTTGGGTTGACATGACTTACTACTTAGATGGGCGTTTACAGCTGATGCTCGACAGTATGAAAAGTGGTGCCGTACTGGTATTTATCATGCTAGCGCTATTCTTAAGGGTTCGATTAGCATTTTGGGTAATGATGGGACTACCAGTATGTTTCTTAGGTACCTTACTGTTTATGCCAATGGCATTTATCGATGTCACCATCAACGTTATTAGCTTGTTTGCCTTTATCTTGGTGCTGGGGATCGTGGTCGACGATGCGATTGTGATGGGCGAAAGTGCCCACAGCGAATCTGAAGAGCACGGCCAAAGCATCGACAGTGTAATCCGTGGGGTCAAAAAAGTCGCCATGCCAGCAACCTTTGGGGTACTGACGACTATTGCTGCTTTCCTCCCCATCACTATGGACGATGGCCCGTCATCAGCATTTGGTCAGGCTATTGGTTATATCGTTATTTTATGTTTGTTGTTTTCATTAATAGAATCAAAGCTGATTTTACCCGCGCATTTGGCGCACATGAAAAAACCTAAAATCGTTAAACCCGGTTCAAAAAATCCATTAGATTGGTTGCGTAACGGGGTCAATTTTATTCAAGGCAAAATTGATCGTGGCTTGAATATATTCATTACTTCTATGTATCGCCCTTCGCTTGAATTAGCGGTTCAGTATCGCTATGCCGTGATCATGTTGTTCATCAGCTTGATCCTGATCTGTGTTGGTCTGTATATGGGTGGTTTGGTGCGCTTTATTGGTCAACCAAAAATTCCTCATGACTTCCCTAGAGTCACAGTTGAAATGAACGTAGATGCCTCAGAGAAGTCGACACTAGCGGCGGCATTGGCGATTGAGCAAACCTTATACGATGTCGATAAAAAAATAGAGCGACAATACGGCCAAAAAATGATTTCTGATATGCAGGTTGATCTTAAAGATCAAACGACTGCAGAAGTAATGACTAAACTAGTCGATCCGTCACTCAGACCAATGGATACATTTGCTTTAGCTGATTTATGGCGTAAGGCGATGCCGCAAATTCCAGGGGTAAAATCATTTAGCATTCAGGACAGTTTAATGGGTGGCGGTCGTGAAGACGGCGACATTAGCTTTAGACTTGAGGGAAAAGATGAGAGCCAATTAGTTGCTGCATCACTAGAGCTTAAACAAAAGCTTAATTCACTTAAGGGTGTCAGTGACGTTAATGACAGTCGCCAATCAAGTGTTAAAGAAGTGCAATTCCAATTAAAACCGTTAGCCAATGCATTAGGCCTAACACTGGCCAATATTGCCTCGCAAGTGGGTAACAGTTTTTACGGTTTAGAAGCACAGCGAATTATTCGAAATGGTGAAGAAATTAAAGTAATGCTTCGCTATCCAGAAGAACAGCGCAATTCTATCGCACTGGTACAAGATGTGATGATTAACACTCCACAAGGGACAGAGTTACCTTTATCCGAAGTGGCAGACATTAAAGTGGTTCAAGGGGTTAACAGCATCCGCCGTGAAAATGGAAACCGTACGATTAACGTATGGGCCAGTGTGGATGCCGATCAAACTGAACCCTTTAAATTGGCTAAAGATATCCGTGATAACTTTATGCCAGAGTTGCTAATTAAGTATCCGCGGGTACACAGTGAAGTATCAGGTAGTATTCAAGAGCAATTAGACAGCGCAGATACCCAAATGCGTGACTTTATTTTATCGTTATTGCTGATTTATAGCTTATTGGCAATTCCACTACGCTCATACATTCAACCGATTATGATCATGTCTGTGATCCCGTTTGGTGTCATTGGATCGGTAATGGGACACATTATCCTGGGTATCGATTTAAGTGTGCTATCTATGTTTGGTATTATCGCTGCTGCGGGTGTGGTTGTGAATGATTCGTTAGTGATGGTGGATTATGTCAATACTTCGCGAAAATCAGGGGTACCAATAAAAGAAGCTGTCTTAAATGCAGGTTGCCGCCGCTTTAGAGCCATCATGCTAACCTCGCTGACTACATTCATTGGTTTAGTACCGATTATGGCCGAGACCAGTATGCAAGCTCAAATGGTGATCCCAATGGCGGTATCATTGGCCTTTGGGGTACTGTTCGCAACTGTGGTGACCTTGTGTCTCATCCCTTGCTTATACATTGCAATTGAAGACGGTAAAGACATGATGCGCAAGCTTATCAATATTTATGCACCTAAATCCTCGTCTGCAACAACAGTCACCGAGCAACACTAGTCACGGGCAACTTCGACTTGCAATAATGAGTATCAACCATAAAAAAGGGCCTTAATGGCCCTTTTACTTTGTTGCATTACTGAGCCTTGTCTATTATTCATTCAACATTGATTTTTAATCTAAAGTGTAAACAGTATACAATTTTAAGATGTGACAATTAATTGTAAAAACTTTCTGAGTAATTGGTTTTATTCATAAAATATCTCATCAAGTAAAATAGATTGTTTATCGTTATTTGATAAAAGTTTATGCTAATCTAAGCATAATCACAGTGTTTATTGCCAGCCAGCTAAGGTCAAATTCTATGAGTCAACGCAGCATTAATGCGCTATTTAAGCCAACGTCAGTGGCGGTTATCGGCGCATCTAACGGCAATAAACGTGCAGGAAAAGCGGTGATGAAGAACCTACTTTCGGGTGGCTTTTCGGGTCCAATTATGCCGGTAACACCTAAATATACCGCAGTCATGGGAGTCTTAGCTTACCCGAACATTGAAGCCTTACCCATCAAACCTGATTTAGCCATTATATGCACCAATGCGCTAAAGGTTCCCAGTATTGTCGAACGCTTAGCTCAATTTGGCTGCAAAGTGGCGATTATTATGGCCTCTGGGATGGCATCGCAAACCGACGAGCAAGGTAACAATTTACTCGAAATTACCAAGCAATATGCTAAACGCTACGGCATGCGTTTGTTAGGCCCTAACAGCCTAGGGATGATATTACCGCCAATGGGATTGAATGCCAGCTTAGCGCATGCAGGAGCTAACATAGGTAAAATTGCTTTTGTATCGCAATCTGCTGCAATTTGTACCACGGTTCTTGATTGGGCGAACAACAAGGGAATTGGCTTTTCATCGTTTATTTCACTAGGCGATGCCACCGATATCGATTTTGATGAATTACTCGATTACTTAGGCCGTGACAGTAAAACCAGCGCTATTATGTTGTACATTGATTCCATTAATGAAAAGCGCCATTTTTTGTCTGCCGCCCGAGCAGCCTCAAGAAACAAACCTATCTTTGTGATCAAATCAGGCCGCAGCCGAGAAGGCATTCAAGCGGCAATGCTGCATACTGGCGGAATTGGTGGCAATGATGCTGTTTATGAAGCCGCTTTTAGACGTGCAGGTATGCTTAGGGTAAATGATCTCATTGAATTATTTGCTGCAGTTGAAAGTCTGGCGCATTCTACCCCGCTTAAGGGAGAACGTTTAGTGATAATGAGCAATGGCGGCGGTCCTGCGGTACTGGCTGCGGATGAGTTAATTATCAAAGGCGGTAAACTAGCTCAATTATCCGAAAAAACAGTCACACAACTTAACGCTATTTTACCCAGTACCTGGTCGAAACAAAATCCTATCGACATGATTGGTGATGCCGACAGCCAACGCTACGCTGATACATTAAAAGTACTTATGAGCAGTAACGACACTGACACTATTTTAGTGCTGCATTCACCGTCTATATTGGGTGAAAGTGTCGAAATTGCCAATAGTATTATTGATACGGTTAACCAACATCCCAACCGACATCGAATTAATATGCTCACCAATTGGAGCGGTGAAGATTCAGCCTACCTCGGTCGTAAACGCTTTACCACGGCGGGTCTTCCTACCTATCGAACCCCAGAAGGTGCTGTAAGAGCCTTTATGCACATGGTTGAGTTTCGACGTAACCAAAAGCTACTCCAAGAAGTACCACAATCAATACCTGATAACATCCCTACTGACAGCAAGGCAGCACGGGCATTATTGCAACACAGCTTAGAAAACGGTCAAACGGTACTGGAAACTCATCAAGCGGTTGATATTTTAAGGGCTTACGGGTTAAACACCATTGAAACTTGGTTTGTAAAAGATGTTGATGAAGCGGTTAATGTCGCGAATCAAGCAGGTTATCCGGTTGCGCTGAAAGTGCAATCACCCGACATACTTTACAAATCAGATGTACATGGCGTGGTATTAAATTTAACCTCAGACGAAGAAGTCAGTCATGCAGCCCACTCTATTATTGAACGGGTTCATCAAATTAATCCTACAGCCAAAATAGACGGATTAATCATTCAAAAAATGGCCTTAACGGCAGGCGCACAAGAAATAAGAGTCTCGGTGATTAATGACCCAGTATTTGGCCCTGCGATCTGTTTAGGTGAAGGAGGTTCTGAATGGGATCCCACTCGCGATGCTGCTGTGGCACTGCCACCATTAAATATGGCGTTGGCACGCTATATGGTCATTCAAGCACTTAAAACGCATAAATTGCGTGACCGTCATTTACCCCTAGGGCTAGACATGAATGCCTTGTGTGTGATGCTGACTCAAATTTCACACTTGATTATAGATTGTCCAGAAATCGCCGAAATCGATATAAACCCCGTGTTGGCTGCGGGCGAAAGAATCACCTTATTAGACGTCAATATCCGTCTGCATGACACCCCACAAGATAATCTTAACAGATTAGCTATTTTGCCCTACCCTAAGGAATTAGAACAAACCACCACCTTAAAAAATGGTCTACACGTCATGTTGCGACCTATTTTGCCAGAAGATGAACCCAGGCATTTAGAGTTTGATAACTCATTAAGTGATGAAGACAGATATAAACGCTATTTTGGGGTGCGATCGCGCATGACCCACGAAGAGATGGCGGTATTAACTCAAATTGATTATTCGCGAGAAATGGCGTTTATTGCAACCACAATGACTGCAGACGGTGAAGAGCTCACCTTAGGCGCCGTCAGAGCCTCTATAGACCCAGATAATACCGAAGCTGAGTTTGCAATGGCTGTGCGCAGTAACTATCAAGGGATAGGTTTAGGGAAGTTATTACTCGAAAAACTGATTGCCTATTACAAAACCAATAACACGCCTTTCTTAATGGGCTTTACCATGTTTGAAAACCGTAACATGGCCAACTTGGCTAAATCACTTGGATTTACTGTGTCGTTTGATATGGAAGAACACCTGATAAAAATGCACATGGATTTACGCACTAAGGCTGAAGATAAATAACATTATGATGATCAAAAGGTAATGATTAACGGCAGCTAAACACAAACCTAAAATAATTCATGATCATTTGATTACTAGGCTAAAAGTGTATAGCCATAAATCAGGGAACAAATACATTCGTGAATAAAGCGGTTTGGCATTAAGAGAACTTAACGCAATTTTTGCCTGCTGCTTTAGCCTTGTAGAGTTGTTCATCTGCTCGCGATAATAAAGTATCAACATCATCGCCAGTGTTAATGGTTGCCACACCAATAGAAACGGTAATATGGCCCAGATTTTGTTTTTTCTCTTTACCGATAGAAAGCTGCTTTAATGAAATTCGCTCGCGGATTTTTTCGGCGACTTTCACAGCATCATTAAGTTTGGCATTAGGTAACATCACGACAAACTCTTCACCGCCATACCGAGCGACTAAATCGTCACCTTTAACCGTATTCTTCATTGCTAAAGCGACATAGGCCAACACTTTATCGCCAATTAAATGACCAAAGGTGTCATTAAATTGCTTAAAATCATCTATATCAATCATTAACAGACTGCATACGGTTTGAGTATCAACAAACTTAGTCACCTGCTCTGCAGCAAACAGCTCATATGAACGGCGATTTTTTAATGAGGTGAGTTCATCCATCATGGCGACTTTACTTAAGTTGTCCATTTCATCTTTAAGATGAAGGATCTCTGTCGACAACGTCTCTAGACTCGACGACATTTGCCGGTTTTTGGCAATGACTTGTTCAACTTCAGCCGCTATACTCATCACAATAAGATTAAGGTCATCGACATTAGGGTTGGTTTGCAGTTTTTCACCGTACTGATTGAGATTACTTGAGAATTTTTCTGTACCTTCATTAAGCTGCTCTATCTTACTCAGCAAACTATTGATCAAAATATGCGTTTCAATTTGCACATTTTCAATGATTTCTGGAGAGCGTTCTTCGATAAAGCGATTATATAAGCCTAAATTAACTTCGGGTGTGAATTTAACACCATTAGCAATTAAGCCATCAATAGAGCGCTTTAAATTAAGGTTCGTCTCAGCAAAATATTCAAACCAAATAGCATAATTTTCTGGCGTTACAGGAATAGCTAAAGACGCCATTTTAGGTAACGCTAAATTCAGAATATGCGCGGTTTGCTCAAGATTTTGGGTATTATGCATCGACGACGATACCTTTTTGATAAATACAATGTGTTAAAGGTTATCAGTATGTTATGTCATACTTATGAACTAAACTCAATTATTGTTCGTTATGTTAACCATTAAACATGGGAAAATTAACTTTATTTATTTAACCCTTTTTCAGTTACAGCACGTTTAATGTAAATAGATAAGCCAACCAGCCAGTCATTATTGGCAATATTTACTCCATAAGGAAACAAGATGAACCAGCAAACATATGCTTATGCAAAGAAAATATCCCTCACACTTACCGTTGTCATAGCGAGTGCATTATCATTCAGCTCTTGTGCGACCAACCCAGTTGACAACAATCACTTAAACAGCATAAACATCAGTAGCAGCGTGATGGATACCCGTGACTATCAAGCGCAAGAGTCCACAAAAATGTATCCAGCACCCACTTCTGGAATGGTGCAACATATCCTGACATTGCCTGCTCTGACAAATGAACAAGATTACATGCTTGAAGTGCAAATAGGCCAAAATAAAGTCGTTGACTGTAATAAAACTCAACTGATGGGCGATATTAACACCCTATCATTACCTGGTTGGGGATATGTCTATTATCAAGTCGATCAGGTCATGCAGGGGCCGACGACCAGAATGATGTGTACTGAAGCGAAAAAAGCCAAATTTATTGTTCTCAATCAAGCCCTGACACTCAGCTATGACAGTCGTCAACCAAAAGTGTTTTATTTGCCGCAAGGAACTGAATTACGTTATAGATTATGGAAAACCGCAAATGAGTTTGTGTTTAGTGGGCAGTAAGCTCTAGATATAAAGGACTTAAGTAATTCTTGAGTCTTTAATCATCGACTATTGATTGACTTTGTGGGGGGGCATCTCATTCAAGCAGCCAATAACGCTGCAGATAGAGATGATAAACATACTGGGGGGTTCAAGTTCTCAAGCTGTCTGATATTGCGCTCAGCACACCGAAAGCTTGGTGAGCTGAGCTTAATATAGGTTTTAGTAACGGCGCACCCTTACTACTTGCATTATTTCAATTTCAAAGCCGCCAATGACCTCTTTCGATGGGTAATAAATCAAATTGACTTTATGATCTAACAAGCTCTTGAAACGTTGAGGTCGCTTGTATTTAAATGGCACATCACAATCTTTAATCATTAACGTTTGTACCACCCAGTCTCCAACTTGACGTTGAATATGGGACACGACTGTCACACCTTCACTTTGTATTAACTCACCGTGTCGCTCTAACAATATTTTAGGAACCGGTTTCATGAATTTACCTTCTTAACAGTATCCAGGATATCTTGATATCGATAAGCACTAAAACGTCCAAAGCCCTCTAATTGTTTAACTTTCAAACGACTAAACATTGGCATTATCATACCAGCAAGGAATTTAGCTTGCGTAGCAATGGTTGGAGTGGGTAACGATTTTGCTTGAGCCACTGAGATTAACGGTTCAAGCAATGTTGTCACTGTGGCCGAGTCTGGTAACGGAGCCACAGCTTGTTTGGATAAGATGGCAATTTGCCCACGACAAACGCTGCAGTGACCGCAATTTTGTGGCACTGAGTGGTCATCAAAATATTGAGCTAAATTCGCACTTAAACAACGATCAAGTTCAAAAAATTCGACTAGCTTACCAATCCGCACAATCTCTTTGTGTTCATTGTCACTAAAATATTGACCCAGTTGCTGAGTCAAATGGTGCAATTGTTGCGGTGTCGCTAATGCCTGCTCTTGTACATCATACACTTGAGTGATTTTTTTTGTCTCAAGAATAATCAAATTTTGCTCTGCTAAATAATCTAGTGCAGCCACAACACGCTGCCGTTCACAGCCATGTTGTTGATATAAAGTATCAAAATCTAACTGTCCCCAAATCTTTTTAAACTGTGTATGAGCAAACACTTGGCGAAGAAACTGCTGACGTTGTTGGTTAAATCGTCTGAGAATGGCTTCCTGCTCTTCAACAAAGCGGTATTTAAATTCTGCAAAATAAGCATAACTTGGACGGATCACGCCCAATAGCTCTAATTGGACAAATAAAGTTTTTAGCGGCAATGAGCGAATATTGCATGCGCTTGATAAAGGGTATTCTTGTACTTCCCAGCGACCATTGTCAGTTTCTGAGGCAATAGTCTCTAATAACTGGCCAATGCTTTGTAGTTCAGGAGTGTCACCGTAAACGAAATTTTCAACAGTATTTAAGCCGTCTAAGTTAGCGAGTGTCACACAATGGGATAATTGACCATCACGCCCTGCTCGGCCAATTTCCTGACTGTAGTTTTCAATCGATTTAGGCAAATCAAAATGGATAACGAAACGAATATCGGATTTATCAATGCCCATGCCAAAGGCAATGGTTGCCACAATTACTTGGATTTGATTATCCATAAATTGCTGTTGAATTTGTTGACGTCGTATTTGATCCATTCCCGCATGATAAGCCGCGGCATTGATACCCTCAGCGATTAGGTGCGCGGCTACATCTTCAGCAGTTTGCTGCAAGGTGACATAAACAATACCGCTACCGGAATAGTCTTTTACGGTACGTGTAAGCTGAGTAAGTTTTTGTTGCTGACTCACTGCAACAACTGCCAAATCTAAATTGGCTCGGTAAAACCCGGTTTGTACTATGTGTTGCGCGGACAAACCAAAACGCTTAGCCATATCTAATTTAACTTGTTCAGTGGCTGTCGCGGTTAATAATAAACTTTGCGGTATGGAAAACTCTTGGCAGTACTGAGGGATTTTCAGATAATCGGGGCGAAAATTATGTCCCCATTCCGAAATACAATGCGCCTCATCAACCACCAGCAAAGAAATGGGAACCGACTTGAGAAATTGCCTAAAGCGTTCATTTTTAAAACGCTCAACCGATACCATCAAAATCCGCGTACGTTGCTCACGAATATCGCGCATCACTTGCTGAGTTTGATCATAAGTTAAACTTGAATCAATACTCGCTGCAGCTATGCCTTTACTCGCTAAAAAGGCCAATTGATCTTTCATTAACGCTAATAACGGTGAAATAACCAAAGTCAGCTTAGGTAACTGTTGAGCGCAAAATTGATAACACAAGGATTTACCCGAACCGGTAGGAAATATGGCTAGCGCAGAATGGCCCGCTAAAATGGTTTCGATAACCGCCTGTTGGCCTTCTCTAAACTGAGTAAAACCAAATTGCTGTTGTAATTGTTGGTGCAATATCTGAGTTTCGGAAGATGTTGGGCTGGCTTCAGCGGCGGCTGAATCTATAAAGGGAGTCATAATAAATCCTATTATTAACCCCAAATAACATAGGATTAAACTGTTAACGATATGAGATCGAGCATCAGTCGCATGGAGGAAAAGCTAAAGCACGCTATGCTCAATCTAACGTTTACGGGCGATATACTGATTGATCAATTGAGTCAGTTTATCTTCAAAGCGTTCTTCTATGACATCAAGGTCTTGTTCAAAAGAGCTGATAAACTTAATTGCTTTATCACGAGATAAGACTTTTCCTGCAAGGCTGTATTGTATTTCAATCAAACTTTTATCTAAGCGAGGCGCAAGACACCAATGACATATATCGGCATTAAAATTCACTAATGCACGTTCTGCAACTTGGCAAAAAGCGTCAATATGATCGATGCCATCAGGGCCTAAACAACCCGGTTCAAGACGACACAACACAACCAATTTCTTAGCATTTAGCGCTTTAGCACTGTTGATCAACTCTTCCATAACGTATAAAACAGTCCTTAATGAAAACCTGACATTAGCGTAAAGCCTTAGCTTCGCTCATTTGTTAGCAATATATCTCAAGTAATAAACGTCTGTTAGCATCTCGTAATTAGTCACAATATGCAACCGTTTGGCGTCGATTAAGCCGCCTAAATACTGAGTTTTATGTGCTCATGACTGACTTTTAATGCGAGTTTAAACGCATCAATATACACAGCAATTGGGGTTAAGGTTTCTTTTGCGCGGCGATTACGCCCCAGCAATGAAGATTCTACGAATAAATCAAACCAGGTCGATAGTGCCAAACCATTTTGAGGCTCTTGAGCAGCGCTTAATGCTAGCGCCGCAACTTCAGCTGTGCCTAACTGAAAATCATGACTGCCTTTACGTAGTGCATAAGTCGCTAAGGTTTCTGGCGCAAATGATAATACCGGCATTTGATGTAAATATGGGCTTTTGCGATACATTTTGATTGCTTCGCGCCAACTGCCATCAAGCATTACCAACAAAGGAATTTTAGCTTGCCCCTGCTCCGAAGTTAGCAAGGTTGGGGTTATTTGCTCAACAATAATTTGCTCACTCTGCACATATTGTTGTGGAAACACTAAAAAGGGTTGGTATTGAGGATTATCGAGTAACGCTAACATTGCGCTGTCGGTATCTGTTCGAGTCCATAAAAATGCATGGGTATCTGGAATTAAATCAGCAATTAACCTGCCGCTATTAGTGGGCTTTAAGACTTCGTCGTTATACATCACCAACATAAAGCTAACGTTCGTGGTTAAATATTGCCGATGTTCACAGGTACAAAATAATTCACCTAAGAGACAAAGATTACACCTAATCAGCTTCTTACCGCGGGCACCAAACGGCTTAGTCGATAATGACTTTCGGTATTCATGTAAGCGATGGACTGCATGAATAGGCGGTTTAATTGATTTTATTGATAACTCTGACATTAAAGAACTCTGAGGTGAAAAAAATTCATCACCAAATTTGGTGATGAACGGATATGACACTGATGAGGTAATTATAAGATACGCCGCAATAAAAAGTCTGCTTTTAAACGGCGAATTCGATTCATAATTTTTTTCACTGGTTTTGGGTACTTCTGCAAGGTATCAATTTGGCTATAATGAAATAATCGTTCAGTGTGGAGTAAAATATAGTGCTGCTCTTTGATGAACGACTCTTTCCAACTCCCCGACTCATCATGCAACAATAAACCATTTTCTAAATCTAACGCCCAAGCTCGCGGGTTTAAGTTAGAGCCGGTGATCAGATGCTTGCGATTATCGGCACTAATGCCTTTCAAATGAAAGCTGTTAATCCCATCTTTCCATAAATGAATATTAAGTTGTCCATTCTCGATCGCCCACTGCTGATTTTTGGCAAATTTACGCAGTGATTGTTCATACATGTAAGGCAATGCACCAATGGTTGAAAAATCCTGATCCGGTGGAATATAAAAGTCATTGGCGGTTTTATCACCCACAACGATGTCTATTTTCTTCCCTTCACGCAGGTGTCTAGCTAATGCGCGAGTCAAAATCGTTGGTGGATTGAAATAAGGGGTACAAATAAACAGCTCTTTTGTAGAGGAATCGACCAGGTTTATCACAGTGTCGTTTAATTGGTTGTTCTTTCTGCCAAGGCCAACTAACGGTGTAATACGGTTACCGACTGTGGTTGACTTGTACTGATAGCGCACCTGAGATAAACGATGTTTAAAACTTTTGATGTCGTTCTTTTCAGGGTTTTCTTCAATATCGCCAGATTGACTTAATATGCTTACAGCAGGATCACTGACGATATCTTGTTTGATCATGTCACGCATGCTGCGAGCAAGCTCTGGACAGTCAATAACATGATATCTATCGAAACGGTATTTTTCTTGTTGCTGTAAATAAATATTGTTAATGCTCGCGCCACTGTAAATCACGGCGTCGTCAATAATAAAACCTTTAAGATGCAACACGCCCATAAATTCTCGCGACTTTACTGGCACGCCCACTATATCAAATGGGTGTGACGCTTCAGCCATTAATTTACGGTATAAAATATAGTTGCCACTGTCGCCCTTTTGACCAATTAAGCCGCGGCGTGCACGGTGGTAATCAACTAATACCTTAATATCTATTTGTGGATTTTGGGCTTTGACGTCTAATAACGCCTGCAATACTTCACGACCTGCTTCATCATCTTCAACATATAATGCCGCGATGTAAATTGAAGATGTTGCCGCTGCGATTTTAGTTAGCAAGGCTTGCTTAAAATCTTTCGGGTTAAGCAACCAAGACACAGCATCTGCATTTAGGGCAATACCACCTAGCTTATCCAGCAAGGCATCCTCCTTAAAATGGGTGACCATTACGCTTATCAGTAATGGGATCAAATTCAAAAACATCACAGCGATATATTGTAATTGTGAGTACGCTGTTCAATTGTTTAACAATCATAAGGTTGCATGTTTAAGCACACGCTATGTTTGCCTCGACATAAAGGCCGTTTTTATAACCAACCTCAACTGATGATGTTTCTTACAACGCGATTGCGATAATATTGACAAAATAACATCTCAGTAAAAACAATACTGTTTAACGATAAATTATCGCCAGTCTATCAAACTCAAATCTGCTTTTGCTAAGACACAATATGCAATCAAATACTGCTGTTGCAGCACTGTAGCATTGATATTTGGCAGATAGTTGAGATTGGCGTCCTCTTAAGCTGATAGAAATTACCGATTAACAAGGTGATGAGCAAGATTTTTCTTACTTAGCAGCCGTTTTAGTGTGTTTTTTTGCCGATAATTAATACTTTAATGCCATATTGCTTGCGAACTAGCCAGCCTATGGTCAGCTGTAGAAACATGATAATCACACTAAAGGGATAAGCATGTCATCAAAAAGGACGAAACATTATCAAATTCGTATCAGCCAAGGTTAGCATCAGCTACCATAACCTATCGTTAGTGATACCTAGATGTAGACTTATATGACTTCAATACTATTCCATCTCCCACGGCCACAATCATCTCATAGGCAACAACCTTTATGGCTGAGGCGTGCTTTATCTCTATTAGGGTCTTTGATGATCATCTGCCTGAATACCGTCAGCGCGGTCGAGCCGCTTACTCAACCAGCGGTGGTGCAACCACAGATACCTTCTTCACCCCTAGAGAATATTAATCAACAACCCACAGCCCTGTATCTTGATAATATGTTGCAACTATTAAAGCCGATACATTCACAACTGGGCATTACCGTGTGGGATATGACCAGTCAAAAAACAGTATTTCAATATAATAATCAATCATTAATGCAACCTGCTAGTGTTCAAAAACTGTTAACCGCATTGGCAGCAACCAAGCAACTCGGTAAACAATTTAGCTATCAAACCCAACTCATAACCTTAGCCGAACAACCGCTGGATAAAACTCAGATTAGCAATGGGGTTTATTCTGGTGACATTTATATCGAATTCAGTGGCGATCCAACCTTAACATTCCAAGATTTACATCAACTTCTTGGATCCTTAAGCACGTTGGGGATCACAAAACTTACCGGGAATATTATGTTGGCGAGCGAACAAGACAGCCAATTACAGGCTCCTGGCTGGGTATGGGACGATTTAGGGATTTGCTACGCTGCGCCAATCTCACCTTTTATCATTAATAAAAATTGCGTCTATGGTCGATTATCCACCAATGGTTACAATAAAGTGGCGAAAATCACCATGATGGGAAACCGCCCAATTGACATCACTAATGACGCATATTTTGTTTCACCTACCATAGACAACCCAGTGGTAAAGCCCGCCGTTACATTACCAGTGGCCAATACTCTGCCTGCATACCTCACTGAGTCAGTACCCCAGTGTCAGTTAACCTTAAGTCGTTTCGATAATAATCGCTATCACCTAAGCGGTTGTCATGTCGGAGCTAAGTCATTACCTTTAGCAATAGCCATTAGCGATCCGCAAATTTACGCTCAGCACATCATAGCTAAACAACTCGAATCTTTAGGAATTCGCTATAACCACCCCATTACGACAATTAAGATGAACAAGCAGCCCAAGTTTATGGCTCAACGACAAGTTATTGCCAGCCATCAATCTGATGCTTTACCGCAATTGCTAGAAACCATGTTACTCGAATCGGATAATTTAATTGCCGACAGTTTATTAAAAAAACTCGGTGAGGTGTATTATCAAACCCCAAGCGACTTTGCTCGCAGTGGCCAGGCATTGAAAACCATTCTGTACTCGATAGGTATCGACTTATCGACGGCAAACATTGCCGATGGTTCAGGTTTATCACGCTATAACTTGCTCACACCAGAACACGTATTAAGTGTACTCACCGTCATATATCAACAACCAGAATACCGATTCTTGCTCGATTTACTTCCAGAGTCAGGTGTCAGTGGCACCTTACGCTACAAACGTTATTTTAATAAATCACCACTCAAACATCATGTATTTGCAAAAACCGGCAGTATGCTAGGAATTGCAAACTTGGCCGGTAGAGTGAATGTGAGTAATGGTCATAACTATTTATTTGTGTTGTTTGAAAATGGCTTAAGTCCTCAAATTAAAAAACAGCAAAAAGCCCCCTTTTCTGCGGTATTTTTACAAACCATGATGGATGTACCTAGATAATAAAGTTATAAAGCCGCAACGTGTATGGTTGCGGCAATCATGCTATTAACGCGCTCCTCACGGTTGACGATGATCAAAAGTGTCGCAATAAACATCTATAAGCTATTCAAAAAGGTTAAATTATTAATTTATCGCCACAAATATCCTTTCAGCACTAGCGGATATTTTAACTTGCTATAACATTGTTAGCAGTAATCTTAAGATACCAATGTTTTATCGTGTGGAGATATTATGGATAAGCAAGTCAGTTCCCGTGGCACAAAAGAAAAAGCTCTTCGTTTAAACCTAGACGAGAAAAAGTACGGCACTATAGTTGAAATTGGTGCAGGACAAGAAGTCGCACGTAACTTTTTTGTCGCTGGTGCTGCTGCGGGTACGATAGCGAAAACCATGTCGGCCTATGATATGAAATTTTCTGACGCTATTTACGGTGTTCAAGAAGATGGTCGTTATGTCAGTAAAGCACGCGTATTGGCAATGATGGAGCAAGAATTTGATCTCGTTGTTGACCGTGTAGGAGCTATTCGCTCTAAGTCTTCGCGTTATTTTACCTACGCAGCAACTGTCTCAGCCAAGAGCTTTAATCGTAAAAATGAATGTCATGCATGGTGTGGTGTGCGAATTCAAATGTACCCGGGGGCAGAGCCGTCTAATATTGTTGTTCATGTGCGTATGTTTGACGATACCGCTGAAGCACAACAACAAGCATTAGGGATTTTAGGGGTCAACCTCATTTACGCCAGTTATTACTATTTTGAAGATCCTAAAATGATTATCGATTCATTAACCGATAACATGAAAGCTAATCGAATTGAGATTGATTGTATCGACTTTCAAGGGCCCTACTTTGAAGATGTCGACAATCAAGCCAAGAATATTCATCTTATTCGCAGTTGGAAAACGCGCGCCATTATGTTTAAAGCGGATGGCAGTGTCGCAGTTCCTGCTGACATGCTTTACAAAAAGAACGTATTAACCATTCGAGGTTCATTTAAGCCAGTAACAAAACTTAATGTCGATATGATCGAACAAGGCTATAAAGCCTTTTCCTTACTCGATGGTGTAACAGATAAAAGTACCGTATTGATTGCTGAAATATCCTTAAATGACTTGAGCGGTAAAGATGCCAACATGTCTGAAAAAGACATTATGGAACGGGTCAAGTTACTTAATTTACTCGGCTACAATGTCATGGTGTCCGACTATACCCGATATTTCTCGTTACGAGCCTATTTCCGCCAATACACCCAATTACAAATCGGCATTGTGGTCGGTATGGTTAATATTAAACAAATTTTTGATGAAGAATATTATCGCGGTATGGAAGGCGGAATACTCGAAGCATTCGGTAAATTATTCCCCGATAACACGCGCTTATTCGTTTACCCTGAACGAGATGAAAAAGGTGATCTGAATAACTTAACGACCATTAGTGTCCCCAATAATCTGCGCTATTTATTCCGTCATGTTCTCGATAATGGCTTTATCACCAGTATTGAGTCGAGCAACCCTGATTTATTTAATATTTTCTCGCGAGAAATTTTACAACAAATTTGCCGCGGTCAAGGCGATTGGATTAACGCCGTTCCGGAAGCCGTAAGCAAAGCAATCATGGAACAAAAATTATTTGGTTATCGTGGATAAAATCCTACCAAAAGTCACCCTTAAGTATTTGATTTAAAGATTATTGATCACTGCTAAGCAACAACCTTTTGGCACAACTGCTATAGTGTATTATCGCTTCAATGGCTAACCTGTATTGGGTTAGCCATTTTTATGTGTATCACCTAGACAATGCGCTAGCCGTTAATAAAACTCATCTATTTTTACTTCCTCAATGCAATAAGAACTGGTTCTACATCCAGATAGTTGCCTCAACAATGCTTATCGTTAAGGCTAATGATGTATTTAAACCTAACCCGCTAAATGGCATTGGCATAAAACATGTCAGTCACAGCGGCTTTAAAAGGTTAATGGTGTTGAATCTTGGCTCTCATTAGGGCCTGTTGATAAACAGTGTAAACATTATGACTTGGCAAAACCGACGGTATATTTCCATCATGATGTTATTTACTGGCGCATTTATGGTATTGATAACTAGACTGAGTTTATTACGTTAGCGCAAACTTGAATCAACGGCTTACTTTTATGTATCAATAAAAGCGATTAACTGAACCGGAAAAAGTCGCTTTAATTAGTAACCACAGTCAGTTAGCCTGAGCTTGTCATCCAATGATATATCAAAATTAAGCTACTCTAGTGATAAAGGGAAATCTCATGGACAAAGTACAACATAGTCAAGGTAAGTGCCCTGTTATGCATGGCAGCAATACTTCAAACGATAGCCATAACATGGATTGGTGGCCTAAAGCGATCAATCTCGATATTCTCCATCAGCATGACAAAAAGACGGATCCAATGGATCCGACGTTTAATTACAGCGAAGCATTCAAAAGCCTCGATCTCGCTGCTGTAAAACACGATTTAACCACTTTAATGACAGACAGTAAGGATTGGTGGCCAGCAGATTGGGGCCATTATGGTGGATTAATGATCCGCATGGCTTGGCATTCTGCAGGCACATATCGAATTGCTGATGGTCGCGGTGGCGCAGGGACTGGCAATCAACGCTTTGCACCAATCAATAGCTGGCCTGATAACGTTAACCTCGATAAAGCGCGCAGACTACTTTGGCCGATCAAAAAGAAATATGGCAATAAACTCTCTTGGGCTGATTTGATCATTTTATCCGGTAACGTAGCTTATGAGTCTATGGGGCTAAAAACATTTGGTTTTGCTGGCGGCCGCGCCGATATATGGCATCCAGAAACAGATATTTATTGGGGATCTGAAAAAAAATGGCTTGCCCCAAGCGGTTCAGAGCACAGCCGCTATTCTGGTGAAAGAGATCTTGAAAATCCATTAGCAGCCGTAATGATGGGATTAATTTACGTCAACCCTGAAGGTGTTGATGGTAATCCTGATCCATTAAAAACCGCCCATGATATTCGCACTACTTTTGAACGTATGGCAATGAATGACGAAGAAACCGTCGCATTAACCGCTGGTGGACATACTGTTGGTAAATGTCACGGTAATGGCAATGTCGACAATTTACAAGCCGAACCTGAAGGTGCTGAATTAGAAGACCAAGGCTTTGGTTGGTTAAATAAAACCAGTCGAGGCATAGGCCGAGATACCGTTTCCAGTGGAATCGAAGGTGCCTGGACAACCCATCCTACTCAATGGGATAACGGCTACTTTGAATTACTGCTTAACTACGAGTGGGAACTGAAAAAGAGTCCGGCTGGTGCATGGCAATGGCAACCTATCGACATCAAGGAAGAACATAAACCGGTTGATGTTGAAGACCCATCTATTCGCTTAAGTCCAATTATGACCGATGCTGATATGGCGATGAAAATGGATCCTGAATATCGCAAAATTTCAGACCGTTTTTATCAAGACCCTGCCTATTTCTCAGAGGTGTTTGCCCGCGCGTGGTTTAAACTGACTCACCGTGATTTAGGTCCTAAAAGTCGTTACCTTGGAACTGATGTGCCTGCGGAAGATCTTATTTGGCAAGACCCTATTCCACAAGTCGATTACAGCTTAAGTGAACAAGAAATCACTGAGCTTAAAGCTAAAATTTTATCCAGTGAATTAAGCATTGCTGAACTCGTGGCGACAGCTTGGGACAGTGCCCGAACTTTCCGAGGTTCAGATTATCGCGGTGGAGCCAATGGGGCGCGTATTCGTTTAGCGCCGCAAAAAGACTGGCAAGGCAATGAACCCACAAGATTAAATAAAGTGTTAGATACCCTAACTGATATTCAAGCTGGGCTAACAAAACCTGTGAGTATGGCCGACTTAATCGTCCTAGGCGGAACCGCTGCGGTTGAAAAAGCAGCTCACGCAGCAGGGGTTAAGATTACTGTGCCATTTGCTCCTGGTCGTGGTGACGCCACTGCAGAGCAAACCGATATTGAGTCGTTTGAAGTGTTAGAGCCATTACACGATGCTTATCGTAATTGGCAAAAGAAGGACTACATTGTTCAGCCAGAAGAAATGATGCTCGACCGTACTCAATTAATGGGCCTAACCGCTCATGAAATGACGGTCTTGGTCGGCGGTATGCGAGTGCTAGGTACTAACTATGACAATACTAAACACGGCGTATTTACCGATAATGTAGGCGTATTATCGAATGACTTTTTTGTAAATTTAACCGATATGTCATACACATGGAAACCTGCCGGCGATAACCTGTATTACATCATCGATCGCAAAACAGGCAAGATGAAGTGGTCTGCGACGCGTGTTGATTTAGTCTTCGGCTCAAACTCTATTTTACGCTCTTATGCAGAAGTCTATGCTCAAGATGATGCAAAAGAAAAGTTTGTTAAAGACTTTGTTAAAGCATGGACTAAAGTCATGAATGCTGATCGGTTTGACTTAGCGTAGTGACTATCGTCAGTAATAATGTTTAGTTTGTAAAATAACAACAGGGCAGAATGTATTATTCTGCCCTGTTGTTATTTTGGGTTAAATCGCTCAATACAGGTTAAGTAACCTCAAGATCAATTCATTCGCTTTACTTCAAAATCCATTTTCACTTTCACTGGTACTCGCTTAATATTCGATGCCGCTGGCACATACTGCTGTTTTGGCATCTTATTGACCAATGCTTGCGTCATCCAGCCCTCTGGCTGCGAGCTAATAAGCTCTTTACTGACTTCGTTACCGTTTGAGTCAATCGTAATATAATATTCGCCCTTACCTGCACCTCTTGGTAACCAATCAGGACGTTTGTTTAACATTACAGGTTTAATCTGCTCCAATAACCAATATTGATTGAGTTGAGAATTTTCAATAGTGATTACCTTTGTATTAAACACGGCTTGAGGTACTTGAACAGTTTCAAGTTGAGTTTGGCAAGCCGTTAACATCATCGCCGGTAAAAAAAGTAGTGGCATATATTTATTCATTAATATCTTCCTTGAAATGACTTAACATTAATTATTAACAACCAACAGTTAAGCCATACTGACAAAAAATCTCATCAATAGAAGCAAAAAAAGCACTGAAAATCAGTGCTTTTTATATTGATTAAACAACTAACAGTAAACTTAGCCTTTTAAGGCTTGGTCAATCATAGTCTGTGCTTGAGTAATAATGTCATCCAAATGCTGCTGACTAATAAAGCTTTCGGCGTAGATTTTAAACAAGGCTTCAGTACCTGATGGACGCGCAGCAAACCAGCCATTTTCGGTAGTGACTTTAATGCCACCAATGGCAGCATTATTGCCAGGTGCGTGGCTTAAAATAGCCGTAATGGGTTCACCCGCTAATTGAGTGTCAGTGAAACTATCACGATTTAATTGCTCAAACTTGGCCTTTTTCTTGAGGCTAATAGGGCTATCAATACGAGTATAAAAACTCTCGCCAAACTTAGTCGTTAACTCTTGATAACGCTGAGCGGGTGTTTTACCGGTTACGGCTAAAATCTCCGCCGCAAGCAAGGCTAAAATAAAACCATCTTTATCGGTACACCAAGTACTGCCATCACGCTTTAAAAAAGCGGCACCGGCACTTTCTTCACCGCCAAAGGCTATGGTGCTTTGGGCTAAGCCATCAACAAACCATTTAAAACCAACTGGTACTTCTAAACAATGACGGCCTAAGGCATTACAAACCCTGTCGATCATCGCGCTTGATACTAAGGTTTTACCAACAGCTAACGACTCTGACCATTGCGGACGATGGGTCATTAAATAATCTATCGCAACAGCTAAGTAATGATTCGGGTTCATCAAACCAAATCCCGGGCACACAATACCGTGGCGGTCATAATCTGGGTCATTACCAACACATAAATCATAATCTTCGCTGAAGGCTAATAAGCCTGCCATCGCATAAGGAGAGGAGCAATCCATGCGGATTTTGCCGTCTTTATCTAATGGCATAAAGCCAAAAGTAGGATCAACTTTGTCATTAACTAAGGTGATATCAAGACCATATTGTGTCGCAATGTGTTGCCAATAATAAATACCTGACCCACCTAAAGGATCAACACCTATTCGAATATTGGCTTTTTTAATCGCCTCCATATCAATCACTTCAGCAAGAGATTCAACATAAGGTGCAATAAAATCAACTTCATCAATCCAGCCGGATTTAACCGCGACACCGTAATTGACTTTTTTAACGCCTGACAGCTGATTGGCTAGATATTCATTGGCTTTTGTTTCGATGATTTTAGTAATTTCACCTTCAGCAGGTCCGCCATGAGGTGGATTGTACTTAATGCCACCATCTTGTGGAGGATTGTGCGAAGGCGTAATGATTAAACCATCGATTAAGGCAGCAGGTGCAGACGAATTGGCACGAACAATAGCTTGAGACACGACAGGTGTCGGGGTAAAACCGTCATCTTGTTGGATTAATACTTTGACTTGGTTAGCCGTTAACACTTCAATGACGGACATAAACGCCGCATAAGACAGTGCATGAGTGTCAAAACCAACAATCATTGGACCGGTAATATTGGCAGAAATACGATAATCAACCACAGCTTGGGTTATAGCCCATATGTGGTTTTGATTAAAACTAGCGGTATAGGCACAACCACGATGGCCTGAAGTGCCAAACGTCACTTTTTGCTGCACGTCTTCCACGTTTGGAATAATGCGATAATAATGACTCATTAATTTAGGAATATTCACTAAATCCGTTTGTAAAGCTTGCTGCCCTGCGCGTGTGTGAATGGCCACGAATGGTCTCCTGTTAGTAAATGAAAAATATAATTCTCAACAAAATTCAAACATTAAATGTGTTCAGCGATACTCTTGGCTCGTTCACTATCGCAACCTAAATGCTCTAATACTTCAGTTAATATCGTTTGTTTTTTTGCAGTATTGTTATTGGTTGTCACCCAAAACCCGCTAGCAGCGATTTCTTTTGGATTAGAAGATTGACTAGAATTGAGTAGCGCTTGTTTAGAACGAGCAAAATACAAGCGCCCTTTCCCTTGTACATTCAGTACTTTATCAAAGTCACTGCGAGCTGTGGTTTCAAGACTGGCTAATAAGTGCATAAAACGCCCTACTGCACCTTTTTGCTGGCTCAACAAATGCTGACTAACAATAGCATCAAAATCAATCGTTGCTGGTGACGATGTTTGTTCATCTGCAGGATTGTATTGGCCGGTGCTATTTTGTTCAGCAATGATTTTTTCAACAGCAGCTTTTGCTTGGTTAAAAACCGGATGATGACTAGCTGCTGATTCAGATTCTAAACTGGGCTGACTGATGGAAGCGGGTAAACTTATATCGACATTTTCAACTGACAAGTTCAGTAAACGACGTAAAATATCCGAAGCGCTTTCGCCAATGCGTTCAGTCTTACTGGCAATAAAGCGATAAAGTTCTTCGTCAATCTCAATGTATTTCATCAGAGTCATCCTTTTTCTATCAGTCTTTGTTACTACTGTCGCCATTATTTGACTGGCGCTTGGTAATTCGGGAGCGCAGATCGCCTATTACTAATGCGATCAAAAATTATGGCTTCAGTGTAAGCCAAGCTTAACCAACTAATAAAGTCACAAAATCATTAAATGGCCTATATTCTTAAAAATTTATCAAAAGGCGGGTAAAATATCATCAACAATGGTCACTATCGTTATGATGACTTGATTTGATTGGCTCATTACAGCAAAATCTGCCGTACAAATTGTCCCAATGAGCTTATTGCGTTATGCATTTCGTATCTTCTGGTCAAGGTGAAGCCGTCCTACTTATTCACGGGCTATTTGGCAATCTTGATAATCTAAAAAATCTCGGTAGTGTGCTTGAGCAACAACATCAAGTTATTCGGGTTGACGTCCCCAATCATGGCTTAAGTGAGCATTGGGATCAGATGGACTACCCACAGTTGGCTGATGCCATGATAGATGTTCTCGATGAATTACATCTTACACAAGCCCATGTGGTTGGCCACTCAATGGGTGGTAAAATTGCCATGGCAATGGCACTGCTTCATCCTGAGCGAGTTATAAGCTTGGTTGTTGCCGATATCGCACCTGTTGCCTACAGCCCAAGACATCAAATCGTGTTTGCAGGCCTAACCAGTTTAGAATTAAACGCCAATACCACACGCAAATCAGCCTTATCACATTTAACGTCTGCCGGTATTGATGAGCCAACATCGCAGTTTTTACTTAAGAATCTGCAACGCACTGATAGCGGTTTTGAATGGAAAATGAATTTAACTGGGCTAATTGAATCTTATGATCGTATTATTGGCTGGACATTACCGTTAACAGACGACAATCATTTCGATAAGCCTGCATTATTTATCCGTGGCGGTGAGTCAAATTATGTCACGGCTGAACATCGCGATGAGATCATGCGTCAATTTCCACATGCCAGCGCGAAAACACTAAATGGCACAGGTCATTGGTTACATGCCCAAAAGCCAGAGATATTTAACCGTATCGTGTCTGAGTTTATTGAACAAAACCAAGGGTAAATTTTTAATATTTCCCCTTTTGTACATAGCCGATCGTATCCTGATGTGATATATTCGCGCCCTCTTTTCGCCAGACACTTAATCGCGAAGGTAGAAGTATGTTAAACCAATACATGGATCAAATTGAAGCGGTTGGCTTAAACCTGTTTTTTGCATCGATATTCTTTTTTATCGGCATGGCTATCCATGATGTGCTTAAACAGGGTGACGTCCCCAAATTTGGTCGATATATTGTTTGGGCAGTGTTATTCCTCGGCTGCGCCGGGTTTATTGCAAAAGGTATTATTCAGATGACCTGGGAAGGCTCTGGGATCGGTTAAAGAGTACAATGGCAAAAGAAACAACAGATAGAACGACTATTGACCTTTTTGCCGCAGAAACTCGCCGTGGGCGTCCGAGAAGTAACCCACTGTCTCGTGAGCAGCAATTAAAGATCAATAAGCGTAACCAAATTCAGCGTGATCGCGCTAACGGTTTAAAACGAATAGAGTTAAAGGTGTCACAAGATTTATATGATGCCTTGAACCAACAAGCTTTGAACAGTAACATCAGCCGTAGCCAGTTAATCGAATTTATTCTGCAACAGCAACTCGACAACTGAGACGTTTTTAGAACATCGCACAACGCGAACTAGATATTTAAAGGATAGACAATGGCAACTGTAGGTCTTTTTTTCGGTAGCGACACTGGCAACACCGAAGCTGTAGCCAAAATGATCCAGAAAAAACTGGGTAAAAGCATGTTAGATGTCAAAGACATCGCCAAGAGTACTAAAGAGCAAATTGCTGAATACGATTTGCTTATGTTTGGTATTCCAACTTGGTATTACGGCGAAGCACAGTGTGATTGGGATGATTTTTTCCCGGAACTTGAGCAAATCGACTTCACCGATAAACTAGTCGCTATTTTTGGTTGTGGTGACCAAGAAGATTATGCTGAATACTTCCTTGATGCTATGGGCATGATACGAGATATCGTTGAAGCTCGTGGTGGCATTATTATTGGTAATTGGCCATCAGAAAGTTATAACTTTGAAGCATCTAAAGGCATGGCTGATGACAAGCACTTTGTTGGTTTAGGGATTGACGAGGATCGTCAGCCAGAACTTACCGAAGAACGTGTTGACGGTTGGGTTAAGCAGATATATGAAGAAATGTGTTTAGCTGAGTTAGAAGACTAACCCACATCATCAAATTAGTTTTGTGATTAAAAGCGGCTTTATTGCCGCTTTTTTATACCTATGGTTTAGGTTTAACGATTAAGTAACTATTAATATGTCAGTCCATCATTCAAACCCATTACCCACTCATTGGGATATCTTTTGTACCGTGGTTGATAACTACGGCGACATAGGTGTAACTTGGCGTTTAGCTAAACAATTGGCAAGCGAATATGGCATACCCATTAATTTATGGGTCGACGATCTATTGAGTTTTTCTCATATTTTACCCTTGCTAAATCCTGCAAAAAGCCAGCAGGAATTTAATGGTGTGAATATTTTTCACTGGGAAACTCCAATTAAAATAGAGTATGAAGCTGGCGCTGTGATAATAGAAGCCTTTGCTTGTGAATTACCATCACAGGTTAAATCTATTATTGGCCAGTTACATATTCAGCCAGATACTCAGACGCCTATTTGGTTAAACCTTGAATATTTAAGCGCTGAAAAATGGGTTGATGGCTGTCATGGACTACCATCAACACAGCCCAATGGTGTTAAGAAGTGGTTTTACTTTCCAGGATTTAGCCCTAAAACTGGCGGACTGATTTGTGAAACACAATTATTTAAGCAACGAGATCAATGGCAAGCCGATCCGAAACATAAATTAGCATTATTCCAGCAACTAGGTTTGCAGGGTATTAATGCTCAAGATAGGGTAATCAGTGTTTTCAGTTATGAAACTCCCGCGTTAACTGCGCTGTGTGAATTATGGCAAGCATCGTCAACGCCCATCCATGCGCTTATCCCTAAAGGCCGTAGTTTACATAGTTTATCCAGTTTATTGCCTTGCGCCATTGCAGATTTGATGTCCGGTCAACAATTTACTCTTGGCAACCTAACCATACATATATTACCTATGACAGATCAAAATGACTTTGATCGCTTGCTATGGAGCTGTGATTTTAATATTGTGCGGGGTGAAGATTCGTTTTTACGTGCTCAATGGGCCGCAAAACCCTTTATATGGCACATTTATCCTCAAGAAGATGATTATCACTTGGTAAAATTACAAGCTTTTATGCAAATTTACTGCGATAATCTTGCTCCAGAAATTGCTACCACTTGGTCTGAGGTGAATTCGGCCTTCAACTGTGGTGATACAAACTCGGTAGTAATGCACTGGCAACAGTTAAATTCTGTTAGTTTGCCTTTAACGCACCATGCGATTAAATGGCCAATTAACGCGTTAAATGATGCAGATCTTGCGAGTCGACTCGTTCAATTCGTTAACAATTGCTAAGATACTGCTCTATAAATAAAAAAAGTCCAAATATATAGGAAATAGTGAAATGAAAACTGCTCATGAAATCCGTCCTGGTAACGTGATCATGTTAGATGGCAGCCCATGGGTTGTTCAGAAGACTGAAACAACTCGTTCTGGCCGTAACGCTGCAATCGTTAAGTTAAAATTAAAGAACGTATTGCTAGATTCTGGTACTGAACAAACCTTTAAAGGTGAAGACAAGTTAGACGATATCATTTTAGAACGTCTTGATTGTACTTACTCTTACTTTGCTGACCCTATGTATGTATTCATGGATGAAGAATACAACCAGTATGATGTAGAAGCTGATAACTTAGGTGATGCTGCTGACTATATCATTGATGGTATGGAAGACGTTTGCCAAGTGACTTTCTACAACGAGAAAGCGATTTCTGTTGAATTACCAGTTCACATTGTACGTGAAGTTATCTACACCGAGCCTTCAGCTCGTGGCGACACTTCAGGCAAAGTAATGAAGCCAGCTACCATTACTGGTGGTGGTACTATTACGGTAGCAGACTTTGTTAAAGTGGGTGACAAGATCGAAATTGATACTCGTACAGGCGAGTTCAAAAAGCGCGTTTAATCGCCAGTTAACTTGGGTTATTAGTAAAATAGTAATAACACAAGTCAACTCATTAAAAGCCAGCACTACGTGCTGGCTTTTTTGTTATTAAACCCTATATCACCACTAAATACAGCGTCATAAATAGCATAAAACACTGAAGCAAAGCCTAATTTACCCCAGAAAACAGTATTTTTGACTGATATTATTATCATTTTTACCCATTTGCCCCTTTCACAATAACGATAAATTCGTTATGGTTCGCTAACTTAAGCCGTATTTAGTTATTGAGAGTAGTATGCGACCCATTATCAAATCCAATAAACTTGACTCTGTTTGCTACGATATCCGTGGACCAGTGCATAAAGAAGCCCGCCGTTTAGAAGACGAAGGTCATCGTATCTTAAAGCTTAATATCGGTAACCCGGCCCCGTTTGGATTTGAAGCGCCAGAAGAAATTGTGCGTGACGTTATTTTAAATCTGCCAAGTGCTCAAGGATATTGTGAGTCAAAAGGCTTATTTTCTGCCCGCAAAGCAATTGTGCAACATTATCAAGCACAGGGTATTTTTGGCGTTGATATTGAAGATATCTATATTGGTAATGGTGTGTCAGAACTTATCGTCATGGCTATGCAAGGATTGCTCAATACTGATGATGAAGTCCTTATCCCCTCACCTGATTACCCGTTATGGACAGCAGCTGCAAACCTCGCTGGCGGCAAAGCAGTGCATTATCGCTGTGATGAGGAAGCGGATTGGTTTCCTGACTTAGACGACATTAACAGTAAAATTAGTAGTCGCACCCGCGCGATAGTATTAATCAACCCAAACAACCCTACTGGTGCTGTGTACAGTAAAGAGTTGTTGTTGCAAGTTATTGAGCTATGTCGCCAGCACGATTTGATTTTATTTGCTGATGAAATTTACGATAAAATTCTCTATGACGAAGCTAAACATATTCCTGCAGCAGGTTTGTCTGATGATATTCTAACTATCACCTTTAATGGCTTATCGAAAGCGTATCGCGCCGCAGGCTTTCGTGTGGGTTGGATGATGTTATCGGGTAATTTAAAAGCCGCTAAAAGCTACATTGAAGGTTTAGAAATGCTTGCTTCAATGCGCTTGTGCGCCAACGTACCCAATCAACATGCGATTCAAACCGCATTGGGCGGCTATCAGTCCATTAATGAGCTGATATTACCTAATGGCCGTTTAACGATTCAGCGTGATGCTGTGTATGAATTGCTTAACCAAATTCCTGGTGTCAGTTGCAAAAAGCCTCAAGGTGCCTTGTACGCATTCCCGAAATTAGACATGAAAAAGTTTAATTTACGCGATGACGAACGCTTGGTATTAGATTTACTCAGAAATAAAAAGATTTTGCTAGTTCAAGGCACAGCCTTTAATTGGCCAGAACCGGATCATTTACGCGTGGTTTTTTTACCGTATAAAGAAGATCTAACTAAAGCAATAACTGAATTTGGCAATTTCTTAGAAGATTATCGTCAATAGACACAATATCTCTGCCATAAAATACTAAGCGACTGAACAGTCGCTTTTTTTTATCGATAAGCTGCTGTAAGCTGAGACAAACTATTGAGCGCAGTAAGGAGTCTCATGAGTCATTTATTTGCCCATTTATCACGGATGAAACTGATCCAACGTTGGCCGTTAATGCATAACGTACGCCGTGAAAACGTTCAAGAGCATTCGCTGCAAGTGGCGATGGTCGCTCACGCTTTAGTGATCATCAGTAATAAAAAATTCGCTACTGACTTAGATGCTAATAAAGCGGCTGCGATTGCCATTTATCATGATGCCAGTGAAATTTTGACCGGCGACTTACCGACACCAGTAAAGTACTTTAATAAAGAAATCGAAGCTGAATATAAAAAAATAGAAGCTATAGCAGAACAGCGTATGCTGGAAATGGTCCCTGTTGAGTTTAGAGAAGATTATCGTAGTCTGTTTATCAGTGAAGAAGCCGACCCACAATATAAGGCCATTGTAAAAGCGGCGGATACACTTTGCGCATATTTAAAGTGCCTAGAAGAACAAAAAGCCGGTAATAGTGAATTTAATAGTGCCCGTAAACGTTTAGAACAAATGTTAGACGATAACACTAACCCTGCTGTAGGTTATTTCCGTGAGTGTTTTATTCCAAGTTTCACATTGAATTTAGACGAAATTAATCAAATGCTGTAAAGGAATTTTATGCCTGATAACACCATCGAGTCCAGTGATACACAACAGAGCAGTCGTTGGCTACAGCGTTTACTCGGTGAAGATAAACAACGCCGAAATGATCATCGTAGTCCATTTCAGCGTGATCGCGCCCGTATTCTGCATTCAGCTGCATTTCGTCGGCTTCAAGCCAAAACACAAGTGCTTGGCGTTGGTATGAATGACTTTTATCGCACTCGGCTGACACATTCATTAGAAGTGTCACAAATTGGTACTGGCATTACTGCTCAACTACGGCGGAAATATCCAGAACTGCGGTATTTACTCAATTCAATGAGCCTTATTGAATCAATTTGTTTAGCCCATGACATAGGCCATCCTCCTTTCGGACATGGCGGTGAAGTGGCATTAAATTACATGATGCGCCATCATGGTGGCTTTGAAGGCAATGGGCAAACCTTTCGGATTTTAACTCGTTTAGAACCCTACACGCCTTCATGGGGAATGAACCTGACCCGCCGAACGTTACTCGGGGTAATGAAATATCCCGCAACTCATGGGCAGTTATTTGTGGATCAACAACGTCCTGATATCGTTAATCACCGTCAATTAAAACCCTCAGAATGGCCGCCGGTGAAAGGATTGTTTAATGATGACAAGCCCATTATTGATTGGGTATTAGCGCCATTATCAGAGTCTGACAGGCAATTATTTATCAGCAGTGAACAAAGCCATACGCACCTTGATTATCCCCATTTAAAAACACGCTATAAATCATTTGATTGCTCGATTATGGAGTTGGCTGATGACATAGCTTACGCAGTACACGATCTCGAAGATGCCATTGTCATGGGGATTGTCAACCAACATCAGTGGCAACGCGATGTGGTCGAACAATTAACTGAAATCAAAGATCAATGGCTGATATCGGAAATGGCTAGCATTGGTGGCAAGCTGTTTTCCCATGAGCATCATTTACGTAAAGATGCTATCGGTACCTTAGTCAACGGTTTCGTCACCGCGATTGGTATTAGCGCCAATCCGCAGTTTGACGAAGACTTATTAAAATATAATGCCGAACTGGAGCCAGACTTTGCTGCAACATTGCATGTACTGAAACAATTAGTATTCAAGTACGTTATTCGTAAACCGGAAATCCAAATGCTGGAATACAAAGGCCAACAAATTGTGATGGAATTATTTGAAGCATTTGCCTCAGATCCTGAACGTCTTTTACCCGTCAATACTCGTGAGCGATGGTTAGCGGAGCGTAATGAAGGGAATAATTCAATGCGAGTGATTGCCGATTATATTTCTGGCATGACAGATGGATTTGCAAGTCGCTTACATCAGCAACTATTTGGTTCAAAAGCAGCGGGTATTATGGAGTTAAGCAGCGAGCAATAAAATTAATTGCCGCCGTTAAGTTTCCATAAAAAAGCGCTTGGTCATTACGACCAAGCGCTAACGGGTTAGATAAGGGGAAATAACCCACACTTCTCACACTTCACACAAAAAAACATCGGACTGTTTACTTTGGGTACATAAACGCTTGGATTTGATTTAACGTCAGCTGTGGCGTAGCCCCATGAGACTGAGCAACCATAGCACCCACTGCACAAGCAAAATCAATCGCATACTGCGGATCAGTATCCGTGCACAATTGATACAGTAACGACCCTAAAAAAGAATCTCCGGCGCCAACGGTATCAACTACATTGACTAAATAACCTGAATTATAATACTTCTTCCCAGCAATACTCAGTAATGCACCATGACTGCCTTTGGTGACACATAAATAATCGGTATGGGTTTGGACCGCAATAAACTCGAGATTTTGCTCAAGTGAGTGAAATGGCGAGCCCATGGCCTTAGCGATTTCATAGAGTTCATCATCATTGAGCTTAATAAAATCTGCTTGCTTCATTAACTCGACAATACTCTCAAGTTGATAATGTGGCGCACGAAGATTGACATCAAACACACTAAATTTGGCTAAACCTACCAGCGCCGTTAATGTACCAAGTGACACCGCACTTCGACCGATTAAACTGCCAAACACCAACACATCTGAACAATGAACAAGATCGATGATAGCGTCAGTTAATGCGATATTGTCCCAGGCAGTATCGGCGACGATGTCATAAGACGCCGAACCACTTTTATCTAAGCTCACTTGCACTGTGCTGGTACTTTTTACGGTATCAATGGCGATACAATTCCGATTAACGCCGCGTTCATCAATGAAAGCCAATAATTCATGACCCAATTGATCGTCGCCAACCGCACTGATCATTGACCCTTTAATACCCAAGGCATTGAGTCTGACACAGACATTTAACGGCGCGCCGCCAACGCGTTTACCGTCAGGAAAACAGTCCCATAATACCTCACCAAAACAGCTGATATTGATATCTGCGGTGGCTTTATGATTAATTAATATACTGTTCATCACTATTCCTTAGCGTCTAATCTTGCTTGCATAATGGTTTTAATCTCACTTTCGGGTGCATATAAGGCCGAAATCGCTTGGCGATAATCTTGGCAAAAGCTTGCTTGATGACAAAGATCACCAAATAAATCGCTTAACTGTAAAAAAGCCAACGGATCTTGCGCCGTCTTGCTGGCAAAATCGTGTAATTGCGGTGCCATTTGGTCACTAATCGCTAATGTTTGCCCTTGCTGATCGACGCGCTTATCACTGTATAAACACCATGCCGCAATCACTAAAGTCGCCAATGAGCTGTCGCGGCCTAAGGCGATATTTTCATTAATCGATGCAATGATAAATTTAGGCAATTTTGCCGAACTTTCTGAGCAAATACGCGCCAAACTGTCTTTAATGTTCGGATTGGCAAAACGTTCAATTAAGGTGTCTTTGTATTGGGTTAAATCAATCCCTTCAAGTTGTTCAACTAATGGTGTGACTTCATCGTCCATAAAGCGGCGTAAGTAGCCTGCAAATAGTGGATCAGATACTGACTCATCAATGGTGGCAAAGCCATGGATAGATCCTAATAAACCTAATACTGAATGGCCAGCATTTAATAAGCGGATCTTCATTTTTTCAAACGGAGTAACATCAGCCACAAATTGTGCACCGACATTATCTAACGGCGGACGACCATCACTAAAATTATCTTCAATGACCCATTGGCTAAACGCTTCACACGTGATCGGCCATTGATCATTAATACCTAAGGTACTGGCAACATAATCAATGTCGGCTTTGGTGGTCACTGGGGTGATACGATCTACCATCGCATTAGGAAACGAGACATTATCTGCTATCCATTTGCCTAATTGAGTATCGTTTTTATTCACAAAGGCCAACAGCACTTTACGAGTCATATCACCGTTATGCTGAATATTATCACAAGACTGCACCGTAAAAGGTTTCATCCCTTTGATTTTACGTTGCTTCAATGCGGCAGTTAGATAACCAAATGCGGTAATAGGATCTTCTGGATGACTCATGTCATGAATAATATCTGGGTTAGAGTAATCAAACTCACCCGTAGCAGGGTTAAAGTTATAGCCCCCTTCAGTAATTGTCAGTGACACAATTTTAGTATGTTGATGTATCAATCGATCAATCACGGCTTGCTTATTTTCTGGTGCGAACAGAAAATCAATCATAGCGCCAATCACTTGATGATCAATCTGACCATTCGGATGACGCACGGTTAAACTGTATAAGTAGTCTTGTTTAACCAACACATCACGTAAACTACGATTGGCTTCTAATAAACCAACGCCACAAATAGCCCAAGATTCAGAGCCCGGCTGTTTTAATAACTCATTAATGTATACCGCTTGATGAGCACGGTGGAAACCGCCAACACCAATGTGAACGATACCTGCTGTTAACTTACTACGATCGTACCTAGGTACATCAACATCACTAGGTAAAGTGGATAAACATTGTTGATTTAAGGTCTTAAGTGGAACGTTTACTTGTTGAGCGTGATGCATGTACATGCCTCATAAAATAATAAATGATGGAACTGAATGTTATTTCAATTAAATAACACTTCAGACTAAGACTCATTTGCCGTTGTTCGTATAAGTCTTGGTTCAGCAGTATGATAATTTAATTTTTTATGTCTTCTTAATGCGACATAAGAACAACTAAAATAAATAACAGTACAAACCAGGCAGATGGTTTCAAACAGTGATTTATTAACGGTATAGATCTCCATAGTTGGGCTATAAAACATCACTCTTGCCGCCAAAATGCTAATCATAACCAATGAGAAAAATGCAAAACCATTGAGTAATTTTGTTAATTTACTATTGTCTTCAACGTGAGGGTTATCACCTTTGGCCATAGTATCCTGATACTGTGCAATTTGCTTTTGCTCTATTTCATCAGCTTTAATATGTTCAGAATAATCCAAACCTGCACCATATTTATTAGCTAATAAAGTATAAATAATAATGGTGAATATCCACGTAGGAATAAACAAATAATAAAATGAAATAATATTAAGCGTATTTAGGCCAAAACCAAACACGAGTGCTAATGCCCAAGATGCAATTGCCGGAGTGCTCTTGGTTAAGTTTTGATATTTAGCCCAATAACGGGTTAAACCAATCTTAGGAAATAACACGTGTTCAGCAAACACTATGCCTCCCACAGGAACGACTAATAAACCAGCGTAAGTCAATAAGGGTAACATCTGAGTAAATACAAACGGGAAACAGGCAATCACCATGGTCACAAGACCGACTATCGCAGTAGTACGTTCACGAGATTGTTTAACAAATATCGACTGTGCAGCTAATCCTGCGCGATAGAGATTGGCGTTAGCAGTAGTCCAACCAGCAATAATGATAATCACAAAACCAGAAAAACCTAGAGCTTGATATGCCACATCACCGGGATCGAGTTGGCTAATAGTGGTCTTAAGTATGACGGCAGTCCCCGCCCCCATAATACCTGCGGAGATCCACGCTAAATAATGACCAAAGAACATCCCGACACCTGATAACAAACCATAACTTTTACGTTTAGCGAAACGAAAAATTGCCATATCAATCAAACCAAAATGAGTAATTGAATTGGCGGCCCATGCAAAACCAATCACTTCGAGCAAGCCAATACCAGGCTCGCCTTTATCATTTAAGCCGGTCCAGATTGAACTATCACCTATCGTCATAAAATCTTGCCAGCTATTGAGAGTGGTGCTACCAATCACATGATTTGATAACGCTGGGAATAACGAAAAAGAACCCGCGATGAAGATAACAAATAACCAAGGCGCACAGATTTTAGAAAAATCTGCCACAGTCGAGAAACCATACATGGCGACCACAACAACAATTGAGCCAACGGCTAATACAATCATCACAAACCATAGACTACTGGGATACCAATTTAACTGTGCGGGAATATCAAACAAGAAGCGAACTGCAGTGGATGATACAGTGATCATTGCTGCCGATATCACCGAAAAGATCACCACGTTTGCCCAATTATAAAGCTTAGTCATCGAATCGCCTGCAATTTTATTTAAGTAATTATATAAACTTAAACGCGTTTCGACCGCAATTGGTGCAGTTAATAGCCACCATGAACACATGGCTAGTAGGTTGCCAATAAGTAAGCCTAAAAGAATATCAATGGTCGACGCCCCTAAAGCGACAAACGTTGCCCCAATAACAAATTCAGTTGCGGCAACATGCTCCCCAGCATACAAACCTGCAAAATGTTTCCAACCGTGCAATTTATTTTTGGCAACGGGAAGTTGCTCTTCATTCATCAGTTTGAATGAAGCCTCATGTTGACTTATTGTCATTATTTTTATTTCCTGTTTAGGAGATAAGTAAAACCCTCACCTAAAAATGATGATAAAGTGATACTGTATAACCTTTACTGACTATTTATTATTTCGCTTGAGTAGAAATAATAACCCCATTTATATTTTTATCGTCCTTATTAATGACTAAAGTATTAGTATTAGTATTAGTATTAGTATTAGTATTAGTAAG
>NZ_JACJDX010000019.1:0-38413 GCF_014163775.1 Shewanella sp. SR43-8
CTCGGGGATTATTATTCTACAGGTTGCTTGAACAAGCAGTGCGTTCTAAGCCGATAACGTACCAATCAATTAAAAATCGATAACCACAATATATAGTGGTTGGTTGTGCTAAGTGGATAGCCCTTGTTTATATACAGTTATAGTTGAAGTTGAGATAATTGCTATGAAAAAGATGCATAAATCGTTGGATTGGCGCATCGATAATACTAACTGTTAAACATTAACTCATTATTATCAATAGTTTGTAATATATATAAAAGTGCTATGCAGACCTCGTAAACACCTATGCATCTTTTTTATCTGCTAAATTGTCATATTTAACCTGTATTTTTTGTTAAATAATATATTTACAACAAACACTTACAAGTGATATTTTGACGAAGAAACTTACAAGAAAGCAGGAGGTTATCCTGCTGCTAATCAATAAGCTGTTATACGTCATGGAGGATTCAATGAAGTTTGTATTTGCGTTTATTTTTGCTTTCTCCTCTATAGCAATTGCGACTGATTCAATGCCAAATGAAGGTAATCTTGTTTTCGCTCCCAAGATCAATGAAGTGTTAGAGTTAAAAATATGGCCTAAAAACAAAGCTAACCTTGATGGCTTTGCTACGGTGGAGTTTACCGTAAACAAATCAGGTAAAGTGGAAGGTGCAAAAATAGTTGATGCCTATCCCAAAGAGCTACAAGAAGAAACGCTAAAGGCTATTCAACTGTGGCTGTTTACACCTGCAACTATTGATGGGAATAACGTAAAAGTTGTTAATAGTGCAACGTTTTATTTTCAGCGTAAATGACGTATAACAAGCTATTAAACAAGGACAAAAAACAGTTTGCTGTTTTCGTTCCTCAACATTTTAGCAAACAATTTTTTGCCTGTTAATAGGGCGTTAATCCATAGAAATTTTAATCCTAAACTTACGAATTAGATTTGGAAACCTAGCTCGTTTCTGTCCAAAAGTGAGTTTGAAAGTGATCAAATCATATCGTCAGTCGCTGGTGATGGGGATTCGCGCTGACCTAATCGTAACCAATTAACGGCCTAATAGTTGAGCGGCTTCTAGTATGTTCAATTCAACTTTCTAATATCTGCTAATAACCATAGTGGCTATTGCAAAATAGTCTTTTTATTAATAACTTGTTATTGTTCGGTATGGTTTTAAGGTTCCTTTATCGCTCATTGTAAAGGGAATTTTTATAAAAGATGTGGATAGCAAATGATTGATGCGGTTTGTACTTATGGTGGTGAAAGGCACAATTTCTCAATTTTGAAATTTCAGGTGTTACCTGAATCAGAGATTGAACAATTCAGGCAATTTTTAGAATGCCCTGAGTGCAAAGGGAAGGCGTATTATCGTAAGAGAAGCTCAGACGGTAAAGCGGCCTGTTTTGGCTCTAGATACCATATTGCAGGATGTGACGAAGGCCATCCTTCAACTCAGCGAGACAGAGAGACTCGACATGCCGTTGAAGTGAATCAATTCATTGCAGATGCGAATATTATCAGTATTGATTTCAGGTTATTAAACACCAAAAAGCCCGTTACAGAGGTGAAAACTGTCGCCTCTGGAGCAAACCTAATCCCAAGCCGCGCCCCAAAAATCGATAATGCCAGTCGCAAACCCGCTGGCAACAATCAACAACCCAAGGTCAAAGTATTGGGGCTGGAGAAAATTCTCAATAGCCTAATGCGTGGTAGCGACTTAGCCCAGTCGAATACCTTGATTGAGCTTGATACTGGCTATCAATTCAAAGCGAAGAATTTATTTGTTAACTTTGCCGAGGCTGAGCCTAGTGCTAATGCCAAAGAGGCAAAGCCTAAAATGTATTGGGGGACGATTTCACACCTAGACAAAGCGCTTGATTGGTTAAACCCATCTGATTGTAATGATATTGGCATTCCTATCGCTAAATATAAGTCGATATTATTAGAACGTTTTAAGGTATCAGAAGGGCGTCAGTTAGAAGGTGCGGGGATTATTCTGTTTGGAAAATGTTTTTGGAACGCCAAGAAGACTCGCAAAATAATAGAACTGTGGAATGCAGACCGAATTTTCATTTCAGTACTAGAGGATTAATAACCTCATTATGGTTTGCGAATGCTAGTGTGGTTGTGAGTTGCAGTGGTGGTAGACATTGCACTAAGGCTCATAAGCATTAACAAAGCCTTGGGTCGATTATGACTCAGGGCTTTGTTAATCCTAACAGTTAACTGGGCTGCTATTTTGTATGCTTACTTCTGGTTAGACACGTGCCATACGTTTAAGCAGCATCAACCACAGAATAGGTAGCAGCAAGATATAGAAAAACAGCACTTTTGCACCGATATCACCGTAAAACAAGGTGTTGTTTACAAACCTGACGATGCCCATCGGATCCCATGGCATGTAATGCATATTACCGTGCAATAACATGGCAGCTAAAATCATAATGGTAATGGCAATCCATTGTCTTGCAGGCTCGTAACTTCTGATTATAAACGCAGGAATTAACGCTGCTATGCCGATACCAACAAAGTTCTGTGCAAGGTGCGCCAGCATTGGATATTCACTGCTATTAAACCACCACAATAAGTTGCCGGCAGCAGACTGGCCAATTGCCACGATAGTTAATGCATAATAGCCAATGCTAATGCACAGGCTGAGTATGACTAATTTGATGATATTCATTTATTTCCCTGTAGTTTGAACATTCCGTAAACGTTTTTTGCAAAGCGTTACAGCCACGAGTAGAGGCTATTTTTGTAGTATTGCATTATATCGGCTAAATGCCGCATCAAGATCTGCAATTAAATCGTCGGCATCTTCAAGTCCAATGTGTAAGCGTATTAATGGCTTGCTGTTGTCCCAGTGGGTAGCCGTGCGGATATTGTTAATACCAAAGACCCCTAAAATTAAGCTTTCGAAACCACCCCATGAAAAGCCCATTTTAAAATGGTTCATGTTCTCAACAAAAGCCGTCACCGATGCTAAGTCGCCTTGCTTAAGCACAAACGAGAATAAGCCATTACCACTGCTAAAGTCGCGTTTAAAGAATTCGTGGCCTGGGCAAGTATCGAACGCTGGGTGACGCACATGATCGACTTCTGCACGAGTCGCCAACCAATTAGCTACTTTTAAGGCATTTTTATTATGCTGTGCCATACGCACCCCTAAGGTACGTAGGCCTCGCGCGGCTAGATACACGTCATCAGGCGAGGTGGTTTGGCCCATTAAGTAACTGTTTTCGCGCAGCTGCTCCCAATGCTGCTCATTGGCAGTAGCCGTGCCCATCATCACATCAGAATGGCCGACAATGTATTTGGTGGCTGCTTGAATTGAGATGTCGACACCCATATCAAATGGGCGAGAATTAATTGGTGAGGCCCAAGTATTATCCAGCATCACAATAACGTTATGTTCGTGGGCGATACGACTGAGCGTTGGTACATCCTGCACTTCCATGGTGATAGAACCTGGTGATTCCAAAAATAACACCTTGGTGTTTGGACGAATTAACTCACAAATGCCATCGCCAATCATTGGGTCGTAATAGGTGGTTTCGATACCAAAACCCGCGAGCATTTTATTGCATAAGTCGCGTGTCGGTTCATAGGCGGTGTCGACCATTAATAAGTGGTCACCACTTTTTAAAAATGCCAACAAAGCGCTGCTGATCGCGCCAGCACCCGAAGGGTATAATGCAGTACCCGCGCCGCCTTCAAGTTCGCATATGGCTTGTTGAAATGCAAAATGGGTTGGGGTGCCGCGACGACCATAAAACATTTCACCGTTGGTTTTGTTTTTAATCGCAAAACGCATCTCGTCCATGGTGTCGAACACCACTGTAGAGGCTCTAAATACGGGTGGATTGATAATGCCTTTGGTGAATTTTTTTTCGCGGCCAACGCTAACAATCTGGGTGGCGAGTTTATCGTCTTTGCTCATGTTGTTACTTCCATTATGTGTAGAGTCCACGGTTTATGCTTTAGCTAATTTTTATTAGAAAATATCAATGACATGGATAAATGCGCTACGGTGAGTGATATACCAAAGTTGATTATCCTAGCACCTACAAACGTAAATAAAAGCGCTTAAATGCTGTGGTTGACTATTTTTCATCACTCAAGGGTAACGTCAGGCATATTTCGACTCCTTCAATACCATTTTCTATCATGTTGCTAGCTTTAATCGTGCCATGATGGAAGTCGGTGACCAAACGAGCAATATACAAGCCTAAACCCAGATGTGGCTTGCCGTTTATACCTTGCGGCCTAATTGACACCATGGATTCAAAAATTTGGCTATTCATGTCTTTAGGCAATAAAGGGCCAATATTACTGACTTTCAATATCGCCTGTTTATTGTATTGAGTCAGGCTGACAGTAATCGCGCTGGCGGGCTCATGAAACTCAATTGCGTTGTTGATCAGTTTATCCATTAATTGAGCAATATATTCCGGAACACCGTCGCAAAACAGGGTTTTATCTTCAATATGCACGGTAAATACTTGATCTGGATAGGTGATTTGATAGCCTTGCATGCAACCACTGATGACCTTCTTTAATGAAAAGTGGCAGCTTTCTGCTTGGGTTAAACTGGCTTCTAAGCGGGTAGCTTCGCTTAGGTTATTTAAAATAAGATGCAAGCGACTGACGCCTTCTTGAGCGCGATTAACATATTTTTGCGATTGGTCATCAAGTTGTTGTAAACCCAAATGCTCAAGCGAGCTGCGAACCACGGCAACTGGGGTGCGCAGTTCATGCGACAAGCGCGATGACATATTTTCCAAATAATGTGTGTACTGACCTAAACGACTGACAATACTTGAAAAGCTGCGGGACAAGTCACCGATTTCATCACGATTTTTAGAAGCGACAATTTGCTGCCTAACCCTGCCTTGACTGTCGATGGCGAGTTCAGCCTGATCACGCAGACGACGGATGCGACTTGAAATACTGGAAGCAAAGATAAACAAGGCTAAGGTGCCCATGCTCATAATGGTCAAGATAACGTTAAACAGCTTTTCTAATGCGCGGTTACGTAGGCTGCGAATACCGTGAGTGGTTTCCTCTGCTATTACGACGCCCATGACTTTATCATCAATCCATATTGGGCTGGCTGCGGCCAGTACCACCGCTTTATTATCTGGGGTGAGGCGCCATGTTGAACCTTGCTTACCGCTTAAGGCTTTTTCAATGTGGCTGCCGGTGAGTTCGGTAGAGTCTTGCAGCGAATCGATAAAGTCTTGCGGTGGACGGGTTAATATTTTGTAGTACAGCGGCAATATATATTGCTGTTTTACGTGCTGCCAAAACGAGTCTGCTTGATTGACGTCTAGGTCATCCGCCCACGTATTGGATGATGAACGAATATCGCCCGATTTAGCCAGTACTCGGCCGTGATTATCGACCACCCAAATGCGTGAGCTGTTATGGCTCATGCCTTTAATAATGCTTTCAATTTCAGGTGAGGGCACAAGTACCGTGCCTAAACTGGCGACGGAATCGGTGGCTGATGTGCCGATGATATTCACTAATTGCCGGGTTTTGGCATCGTTGACATTATGAATCGCAAAACCTAATTTACTGCCAACCATTTCCAGCGGCAGCCTGAATTCAATATTGTAACCTTGCTCTGTCTTGAGCCATTGTCCTTGAATACGCACTTCTGGACTGACGGGCATAGATTGGCTGGGATCAGCGGGTAATTCAAATGCACTTAACCAGCCACTTTGAGTGTTGGCAATAATATAACGCCTGAACTGACCATCGGGCGATTGAGTGGCCATGACTAAGTGATCGTTTCTGTCGATACGCAAACTTTTACGGCTACGAAAAACGACATGTTGATCAGTGACATTAAAAAATCCATACAGGTAACCGCCGTATTTACCCACCATATGGTTAAAGCTGATATCAATTGGCTCAGATTTATTACGTTGATAAAGCACATGTTCATCAGAGTAGTTTAAGGTGCGGTGTTGGTATAAGTCCCAATCTGTGAGTTTGCCATCAAGTTGGATTGGGCCCGCTAACGGGTATGCGTACAAGTCGCGACCTTCTTCAACTTGGTTTAAAAAGCTGGCTTGGTTGTCAAATAATTTAGGTCGCTCATGTAAGGCGGTAGCAAGTGCCTGAGTAGTTCCTTCCAACGTTTTTTCTTGGCCATAGCGCAAGTACTTTTCCATTTCCCACACATATTCATACCCAAGCCAAGGTAGGCAGAGTAAAAACAGTGACAAAATGACAACTTTGGCGCGCAGTCCTATAGGTAAATTCATCGGTTAAATATTGTCCCAGCGATAACCCATACCATACACGGTATCGATACAGTCAAACTCGGAGTCGATAGCGATAAACTTTTTACGAATGCGTTTTACATGTGAGGTGATAGTACTGTCGTCTACGTAAATTTTGGCTTCTTGCATTAAATCTTGGCGACTGCGCACATGACCTGGATGTTTTGCCATAGCGTGTACCATCCAAAATTCGGTCACCGTTAGCTCTATTGGCAGCGATTTCCAATAAACCTGAATACGGTTGCCATCTATGGTGAGGTGACCGCGCTCGAGTAAGTTGTCTTCAATGGGGCTTGAGCCTATGAGTTCTGAACGGCGAAACAGTGCTGCAATACGCGCCAATAAATGAGGAAAACTGACATCTTTGGTTAAGTAGTCGTCAGCGCCCAAACGTAGGCCGCAAACGGTATCAAAGTCGCTGTCTCTGGCGGTTAAAAAGATAATCGGTAAGCTACTCGACATCGCCCGAAGTGACTGGCACAGGGTAAAACCACCATCAATTTCATGTTCCAAACCAATATCAATAATGGCTAGGTCAGGTAAACGACCATTAAAGGCGAGCATAGCTGCGGGGCGGTTTGCATAAGCTTGCACGCTATATCCTTGCTGTTGCAGGACATCTTTATAGTTTTCGCGGATAGCGGCTTCGTCTTCAACAATGGCAATTCGTTTCATGGGATGATTTCAATTAATGAGCTGATAAATAGATACAGTGCTGACTATACAGGATTTTATCAACCAAAAAAGCCGTCTACGGCAATTGCCATATTGTTGCCACATTTGATCGCCACATTGCCATTTTTGCTCCCCAATAAAGCCATCTATGAGGTGTTTAATAGCGACATAGCGTTAATCAGCAACGCATTAAATGATGCATTGATGATAACGATCGTTTTTTAAACAACCGCTAAAAGGAATTCTTTATGAAAAAGCAACTTATTGCCGCAACGATGATCACTACCATGATGGTGTCAAATGTCAGCTGGGCTAATGACACTGATATTACCGATGAACGCGAACATACCGAAGAGCTAGTGGGTTTGAGCTCAGGGATTTTACTTGGCGCTGTGATTGGTGGGCCTGTTGGGGCCATTATTGGTGCATTTACCGGTACTTTTATTGGTAAGTCGGTTGGTGATGATGCTGAGCTTACCGTGCAGAAACAGCAACTGGTAGATCAAGAACAGCAATTGGCTCAAACCAATGAGCAATTAATGGCTCTGAATGCCAAGCAGCAATCCTTGGAGCAAGTGTCTGAAAAGTATCATCAATTACAGTCTAATTTAACCGAACAACAAGCCAACCAATTGCAGACGCTTAATGAGCTCACCATAGGTATGAACGTGCAGTTTAAAACCGGATCGAGCCACATTGAACCGCTATTTGAACAACAGCTAGATAATGTGGCTTATATGATGAACTTATCACCTGAATTAACCATTGATCTAACCGGTTATGCCGATCGCCGTGGTGATAATGATTTTAACCAAGCCTTGTCTGAGCAGCGCTTAGCTGAAGTGACGCAATATTTGGTGATACAAGGAATAGCCCGCGACCGTTTGCATGGACAAGCTTATGGCGCGACATCGCCAATGCATCAAGAACAAAATTTTGAAAATGACTTTTTTGATCGTCGAGTAACGCTCAAGTTAATGGCGCCGGGTGCTGAACTCGCGGCCAACTAAACACCGAGCACGGTTTTGCATATTTGTTTGCAAAACGCAGTGCCAAACAATGTCACTAAGTCGATTTTTCTTTTTGTTTTAATGATTACTCATGTCGGCGCAAACAATGATGTTGGCGCTTATACCCAAGCCTCCTGAAGTCAATATGAGCAGGTTGTTTGGGTATCTAAGGGTAAGGAGCTACATATGCGCCCGTTTTTTTTGATGCCACATTTTTCTGTAAAGCATGTCTATAAATTACTGTGTTTCGGTTTGTTATTTGTCATTTATGCCTGTGTTACAAGGGCATTTGCCTCACCGTCTGGATATCAAGATAACGATATCAGCCAAGGAACCTTAGTCTATTCTACCCAAAACCAAGTTATACAAGCCTTAGCGCTGGATACACAAGTGAGCATGGATGTGTCGGGTTTGCTTAATCGTGTTACGGTTAAGCAAGTGTTTATCAATGATTCAGATCAATGGGTTAATGGGCGATATGTCTTTCCGCTACCCGAAAATGCCGCCGTTGATAGCATGCAGTTACGCATAGGTGACAAGATTATAGCGGGTAAAATCCAACCTAAGAAGCAAGCATTACAGACGTTTGAGACCGCTAAAAAACAAGGTAAACAAGCCAGTTTATTACAGCAACAGCGTCGTAACTTATTTTCATCAGATGTGGCCAATCTTGCTCCGCATGAGCAGTTAATTGTTGAGATCAGTTACCAGCAACAGGTTGAATACCGCGATGGGATGTTTAGTTTACGTTTTCCATTAGCGATTACGCCGCGTTATAACCCGCAAGGGGATCATAATAGCGAGCCGCAACAGCAAACCAGGCCGTCTAGCCATAATGAGGTGAAGCCTATAGTTCAAGCCCATTCTCAACTGATGGTTAATATGCAAGTAAACATAGATGCAGGGTTTGAATTGAACTCGCTAAACAGTCTGTATCATCCAATTAAACAGTCAAGTCATGGCCATTATTACAATGTGAGCTTTGCAGGTAAACAAATTGCCGACCGTGATTTTGTGCTGCAATGGCAAGCAAATGTTGGCGCATTACCGCAAGCAGCGACATTTTATCAAACCGGTAAAACCCATGTGACAGATAATAGTAATGACTTTACTGATGCTAAAAATGTTGCAGGGGCGGAGCAAAGACAAGCCAATCCCGTAGATAACAATTTGTACTCGTTAGTGATGTTAATGCCGCCCAGTGTCGAGGTGAGTGAGCAACATCTTATCGCCAGAGAACTGATTTTAGTTATCGACACCTCTGGGTCTATGTCTGGTCAATCGATTATTCAAGCCAAACAAGCATTACAATTTGCCCTCGCTGGGCTGCGTGATATCGACAGTTTTAATATCATTGAATTTAACAGTGACGTCAGTATGTTATCGGCAACACCATTGCCTGCCAATAGTCGTAATATCAATCGAGCAAATCGGTTTATTCAGTCATTAGACGCTAATGGCGGCACCGAAATGCGCGGTGCATTACAAACCGCGCTGGTGGACAGTGTCCAAGCACCACAAAACGATCAAACTGCTAAGCATAACGAGTCCATGTTGCGTCAGGTTATTTTTATGACAGATGGTGCTGTGGGTAATGAACATGAACTGTACCAATTGATTAGTAATCAATTAGGTGACAGTCGATTATTTACTGTTGGCATTGGCTCTGCACCGAATTCAGACTTTATGCGCCGAGCTGCCACTATGGGCCGTGGCACATTTACCTATATTGGTGATGAGGCTGAAGTGCAGCAAAAAATTGAGCAGTTGTTACATAAAATTGAGCAACCTGTGCTAACCAATATTGGCTTGTATTACCTTGATGGCAGCGTACCGGATTACTGGCCGACAACCATTAGCGACCTGTACCAAAACGAACCACTTTGGGTCAGCATTAAATCGGCATCACACCAGCAGCAACCGATTATTGTCTCAGGTAATATCAATGGTCAGTATTGGCAACAACAGCTTGATTTTGATAATAATCAAGCAGCAAAAGGCATTGATCTATTGTGGGCGAATGCGCAAATCACCTCACTCGAATTGTATAAAGACAGTAGTAATCGTCAACGTGTTGATAAACAAGTGGAAGCGTTAGGCATCCTGTATCACCTAGTGACCAGCCAAACCAGTTTAGTTGCAGTAGACGTGACACCGGTAAATCCATTAATTGATAGCCCTATTGACGTGCAATTACAGAATCATCTGCCACATGGTTTGCAAGCTGCACCATCGTCGCAAGTGCTACCGCAAACAGGAACCGCCAGTCGCTTATGGTTATTAATCGGTTTTAGCTTATTAGGCTTGGGTTTACTGCACTATTTATGGTTAAGACAACGTTTACCAGGGCAGGTGTTAGTGATTGAATCAGATGATTAAACGGGAGCTAAATGATGCTGCGAACTATATCACCGACCAAACACTGGATTGTGATTGTGCTGATGAGCGTGCTCGGATGCGGACTATTAATACAGGGAGGTTATATGCAAGCTAAAGCCCATTTTGCGCAATTTTTGATTGAACGAGCCTTTGAGCAAACCTTAGTGGATAATCAACCACATAAACCCTGGTCGTGGGCCGACACTCATCCCGTGGCGAAAATGCGCGTATTGCAACAGCAAACTGATGGTTTTCAGCCCTTAGGTAGCGATCTGTATGTACTCGCTGGGGCCTCAGGGCGTAATTTGGCTTTTGGGCCAGGTTTGATGCTAGGCGGTGCTGGGTTAGGGGAGCAGGGGAATACCATTATAGCGGGTCATCGTGACAGTCACTTTATGCGTTTACAATATGTAAAATTGGGCGACATCATCGAGCTATATAGTACTGAGGGTGAACGAGTGTTATATCAAATAACGGCCACCGAAGTGGTGCATGAAACTGACATGAAGGTGCTTGCTCCTACGGCAGAAAAACACTTAACCTTGATCACCTGTTATCCGTTTGATCAACTTTCTGGTAATGCCGAATATCGTTATATTGTTGAAGCTAAACCTATCGATGCGCAGCCGTTATATAGCTAAGCTATTAGCGTCTATAAGCTTATGGTCAAGGTTGGTAAGCTTGCCCCTTATGCAATGGTGATGAGTGTTAAATCTAAACTTGAGTCAGTAAGCTGTTGAGAGTATCTGGCTTTATCGCCCAAAAAAAAGCAGAGTCCACTATATAACTATTAGGGACTCTGCTTTTTACCTCAGACAAGCTGCGGTTCTGCGGTTAGGCTCTCATGGATTTTTCACCACGGGCTAAACCTACTACACCAGAACGTGATATTTCAATCACCTTGGTCATGTCGGTGAGCGCGTGGATAAATGCATCAATTTTATCGCTGGTGCCAACCATCTGCACGGTATAGATATTGGAAGTCACATCAACAATTTGACCACGAAAAATATCTGCAGTGCGTTTGACTTCTTCGCGTTGATCGCCTTGAGCTTTCACTTTTACTAAGGCAATTTCACGTTCAATGTGGGGTGACTCAGTAATGTTAGCCACTTTCAAAATATCAATAAGCTTGTGCAATTGCTTTTCAATTTGCTCGAGAATATTGGCATCTGCAATCACGGTAATATTTAATCGTGACAAGGTTGTATCTTCAGTTGGCGCTACAGTTAAGCTTTCAATGTTGTAACCGCGCTGAGAAAATAAACCTACCACTCGTGATAATGCGCCTGGTTGGTTTTCAAGTAATACAGAAATAATACGACGCATTAGCTTTTCTCCGTCTTGGTTAGCCACATTTCGTTCATTGCACCGCCACGAATGAGCATTGGGTATACGTGTTCAGTCTCGTCGACACTGATATCAACAAAGACTAATTTATCTTTCATTGCCAATGCTTCAGCTAGTTTTGATTCTAATTCATCAGGGTGATTGATGTTCATACCAACATGGCCATAAGCTTCGGCAATTTTGGCGAAATTAGGTACAGAGTCCATATAGGATTGCGAATGACGACCGGAATAAATCATGTCTTGCCATTGTTTTACCATGCCAAGAAAGCGGTTATTTAAGTTAATAATTTTCACCGGAGTGTCATATTGCAGTGCGGTAGAAAGCTCCTGAATATTCATTTGGATGGAACCATCACCTGTGACGCATACTACCGTTTCCTCAGGAAACGCCATTTTAACGCCCATTGCCGCAGGCAAACCAAAGCCCATAGTGCCTAATCCACCCGAGTTAATCCAACGGCGAGGTTTATCAAAAGGGTAATACAAGGCAGCAAACATTTGATGTTGGCCGACATCTGACGCCACATAAGCATCGCCATTAGTCAGTTTGTACAAGGTTTCAATCACTTGCTGTGGTTTGATTCTGTCGCTGGTGCGATCAAATTCTAAACTTTGGCGTGAGCGCCAAATTTCAATATCGCTCCACCAAGCAGCCATAGCGGTCGCATCATTGGTGTCGTTCGTTTCATCGAGTAAATCTAACATAGCGTCTAGAATATTATCGGCAGAACCCACAATCGGAATATCGACCCGAACCGTTTTAGAAATAGATGATGGATCAATATCGATGTGTAAAATGGTTGCGTTAGGGCAATATTTTTCAACATTGTTGGTGGTGCGGTCGTCAAAACGGACCCCAATACCAAAGATTAAATCGGTATTATGCATTGCCATATTGGCTTCATATAAACCATGCATCCCCAACATGCCTAAACTTTGTTTGTGGGTGCCAGGAAATGCACCTAAGCCCATTAGGGTACTGACCACTGGGATGTTCAAGCGCTCTGCAAGCGCCAGAATTTGCGCGTCACAACCCGAAATTATCGCGCCACCACCGACATATAACACAGGTTTTTTAGCCGCTAATAAAGCTTGCAAGCCGCGACGGATTTGGCCTTTATGACCAACAGTTGTTGGATTGTATGAGCGCATTTTTACGCTGTCGGGATAAATATAATCATGCAGTATATCTGGGCTTAAGCAGTCTTTTGGCAAGTCAATTACCACAGGGCCTGGGCGACCTGTTGCTGCAATAAAGAAGGCTTTTTTGACTGTTTCAGGAATGTCTTTAGCGTCGGTTATTAAAAAGCTGTGTTTTACGATAGGACGTGAAATACCAATCATGTCACATTCTTGGAAGGCATCATTACCAATCAAATTACTCGGTACTTGACCAGACAGCACTACTAGCGGAATTGAATCCATGTACGCGGTGGCTATCCCGGTAATTGCGTTGGTTGCACCAGGGCCTGAGGTCACAAGTACCACGCCGACTTTTCCGGTAGCGCGTGCGTAGCCATCTGCCATGTGCACGGCAGCTTGCTCATGACGTACTAAGATGTGTTCGATACCAGATATTTTGTGCAGAGAATCGTAAATGTCTAACACCGAACCGCCGGGGTAACCGAAGATATGGCTGACACCTTCATCAATTAATGAGCGCACGATCATACTCGCGCCAGAAAGCTTTTCCATGAAATACATCCTTATTAAGTTACCGTATGGTAAACAGTATCTTGTATACAACGACGGTAATCGTTTTATCAATAAGCTTGAAGGATAATTCAAACTCGAAGATTGAATATTGCTGTCGTAATATTCAATGGCTAGTTTTATCGTTACTGAAGCAGTAACTTGCCTCCATCTTATGTAAATTTATTTTTACTGCAACCCCTTTGGTTAATTATTTTTGTTTGTTGAAATAGTTTCATGTTTATGATTTTTATTTATGGGTTGAAAGCCGTGGGTGTTTATCAATAAAGCGCTGCACTATTTATACTGAAGTTAACAGTTAAATATTAGCGACTTAGCAACCTAATTAGCGGTCGAATGTGGCATTGCAGGAAGCTACTCAAGTGTATGGAGATGAAGATCGAGTTCAGCTGAGTTTCAATTCATATGGGAAATAGCGTGTTTGATTTGTTTTACTTTTGTCGTGGTCATAACGATTTTGCTTGGTGCAGTCATTTAATCGCTGCTGAGCCAGGGATTGGTGAATCAAGATTACACACTTGAATGATGGCTATATATTGGGTGGTTTTTTTATTACTAGCAGGATGAGTGCTGCGATTTTCTTTGCTGTTTATTGATGAATATGTGCTAAACAACAAGGCCAGAGAGTCACTGGGAAGTTGCCAGATTAGTACCTTGTTCTGAGCATTATTAATCAATGAGTTAAGCGAAGTGGAGGGTTGGCTGTTTTGGCACTCTCATAAGAATAAAGCCACCGATATCGATGACTTTATTTGTGGTAATACTTTATTCATTAAAGGGTCTTATTTTTCGATAAGGTACTTTGAAAAAACTGACATAGCCCGACTAATAAAATAGCGCCAAGCATCAATGCTGCAAAAGGCACAGCGGTACCGTCATAAAAATACGCCAGCAGTGGCCCCGCAACTGCGCCAAAACCAAAGCGTAGCGTACCAATCACTGCGGTGGCAGTACCGGTTTCTTGCTTGAATTTCATTAATACAATGGCGTCGGCATTGACTGACATCACCCCTAGCGAGCCCATTAAAGGAATAAGCATTAACACGGTAAAATGATAACTTAAATCGAGTAAATTAACGGCTAGCAAGCCAGTTGCGGCAATGACTCCGAAGAATGTTGATACATGTAACATCCGTTTGGAGCCGAATCGGCTAACCACTCTAGAGTTGACAATGTTGGCGAGCATCAAGGCTCCCACATTGGTGCTAAATAAAATCGCAAACAGCGATTTATCTAAATTAAACACTTCCATGTAGATAAAAGGCGAAGCGGTTAAGTAACAAAAGAAAGCAAACGAAGTTAATACACCGCTGGATAAATTCAGTTTGACGCCATTGCGAGCAAAGACTGTGTAGTAGCCGCCTAAAAAGGTCTTTTGACTGCGACTGCCTAGGTCTTTATCGCTGGGCATTTTTAGTTTAAATAATACTAAGACTAATAATGTGATGGCATAACAACTTTGGCTTAAAAAGATAAGATGCCAATCGCCGAGTTCCATTATCAAACTACCCAAAGTAGGTGCAAGTAATGGCGCTAACATCATAATAAGGCTGACATAAGACATGCCTTTGGCGGTATTGTCGCCATAAATCTCTTTAATGTAGCCAGGCACCACAACCGTGGCAGCAGCACCAATCAGAGCTTGTGCAAAACGCAATATCAAAAATTGTTCAATACTGGTACTTAATGCAATAAGTAAGCTAATAATCGTGAAACCTAATAAGCCAAATATGACCAGTGGACGTCGGCCTATCTTATCGGCCAATGGGCCAAATATCAGCATGCCTAATGCATAGCCCGCCAGATAAATACTCAGCGATTGTTGCACTGTCGTGATGTCGGTATCAAACCCTAAGGCCAATGTAGACATCGCTGGTAAGTACATGTCGATGGCTAAAGGAGTGATGGCGACAATCGCGGCAAGCATAGGTATTAACATCGCTAAGTGGGGAATACCCGCTGATACTGGAGATGAGTTGGACTTTGATGGCGATACCACGGGAACCTCATGTGCTTTGTGCGTTTTTGCTGAAAATGGCGAAAAATTTTCGTTAGTTTACCACGCTATGGCGCATTTTCTGAGCCTGAATTTGTAATGAATAATTTAGCTAAATAGCATTTACATTAAGGCAATAGAGCGAATTCAAATAGAACAAAAATGCAACATTTTTGTCATTAAAACTTCACCTTGATTGTCTAAGTTGTTGGCATTATTTTGCATAACTTAATTCGGAACTTTAGTTTATGAAACGCTTCCCTCAAGGTAAAACGGCACTACTGGTTTCTTCAATCATGGCCACAATGTTGCTAACGGCATGCAATGGTGACGATGGACAAGCGGGGGCCCAGGGCATGGATGGCATCAATGGAGACGTTGGGTTGTCAGCCCTGGTTGCGTTAACCTCGCTTGCTGTCGGCGATGCACAATGTCCATTCGGCGGCCAGCAAATTGAAACCGGAGTAGACATCAATAGTGATGGTGTTTTAGATGCAAGTGAAGTTGATGCGGCGCAAACACAAATAATGTGTAATCAAGCCCATAATACTCTGAGCGCTGATTTAGTGGGGCGTTATCAATCAGGTGTTTATGGTCTTAGTGCCGCAGAAATTGTTGATTATCATCCGGCAAGCCAAAGCGCATTTGTCGTCAATGCTCAAAGTGGCAAAGTTGATGTGGTTGATTTATCGATGTTAACTCAAGCGCCGGTTTACGCTGAAGCCGGTTACAGTTTAAATAATCTCAGCAAAAAAACGGATTTAAATATCAGTGTCGATACTGGCTTAACTTTATTAGGCGCAGTTAACAGCGTCAGTGTATCGGGTAATTTACTCGCCGCTGCCGTTGAACGAGCAGACGCCTTAGGTAATGCGACCCAAGGTAATGGCATTGTTGCATTTTATCGTTTATCAGACAGTGAGTTACCCCAGTACTTGTCATTTGTTGACGTTGGAGCATTACCCGACAATGTCGTGTTCAGCCCTGACGGTAGCATGTTATTAGTCGCCAACGAAGGTGAGCCAAATAGTGCTTATGATATCGACCCTGAAGGTTCTATCGCGTTAATTGCAATCACTAATGGTGTGCCTGCCACAACGGCTACCCTAATCGATTTCAATGATTTTAATGTTGGTGGTTCACGTAATGCAGAACTGAGTCCATTAATTAAGATCAATGGCCCTGGAGCGAGTGTCGCGCAAGATTTAGAGCCTGAATATATTGCCGTGTCGCCAGACAGCCAAACTGCTTATGTCAGTTTACAAGAAAATAACGCCATTGCAGTGATTGATATCAAGGCGGCAGCGGTAAAAAATATTATTGCTTTAGGGCTTAAAGACTTTGGCTTAGACGCCAATAAAATCGATGCCAGTGATAAAGATGATGCCATAAATATACAGGCTTATGCTGGGGTTTATGGTATGTATCAGCCAGATACGATAGCCAGTTATCGCTGGAATAATACTGATTTTATTGTCACTGCCAATGAGGGGGATTCACGAGATTACGCCGGTTTTTCCGAAGAGGCTCGTGCAGCAGATCTAAGCTTAGATCCAAACCATCCACAATTTGCCGCAGCGCAAGATAAAACACAGCTTGGGCGCTTAAAAGTCACCACCAGTATGGGTGATGACAACAATGATGGCTTAATGGATAAAATTGTTGCTTATGGCGGGCGTTCATTTTCGATTTGGACTGCAGATGGCCAGCAAGTATTTGACAGCGCTGGTGATTTTGAGCGAATTACTGCTGCGATATTGGCAATGAACTTCAATAATAATAACGATGAAAACAAAGGTGATAGCCGCAGTGACGATAAAGGTCCAGAGCCAGAGGCACTCGCTCTTGGCCAAATAGGCTCACGCACTTATGCCTTTATTGGTTTAGAGCGTACCTCTGGATTTATGATTTACGATATTACTAATCCATTTGCCGTATCGTTTGTCGATTATGTCAGCAACCGTAACTTTGATGCTGATTATGTCATTGATACCGATACTGGTGACGTTGAAGGTGATGCAACATTAGCAGGTGATTTAGGCCCAGAAGGGATGAAGTTTATTGCCAGCCAATATAGCCCGACAGGCTTGCCATTGTTACTGATTGGTAATGAGGTTAGCGGCACCACAACTGTGTATCAACTAAAATTACAGTAATGCATTGATGCTTTTTTATCGCCAAAGCGAATGACCGTGTTGCGATTTTGAGTGTCTAACAAGCCGAGCATAATATGCTCGGCTTTTTTTGCTGCGTATGTCCCATCCTGAAATATGTTTATTTATCACAGGTGAATATGTCGTAATTAATTTGAAATAAAACTATGATAACAACCTAGATTATAAGTATTGAGGTTGTTGTGGTACTGAGTCGTTTGTATGATTTTATGCCAGGTTTAGAGACCTTCTCTCGTTACGAGCGAAGCTGGCTCAAGGATGATGTTCGCGCCGGTTTGTCTGTTGCCGCGGTTGCGTTACCTGTGGCAATTGCTTATGCGCAATTAACCGGTGTGAATGCCGCTGTGGGGTTGTACTCTTGCGTGTTACCTATGATCATCTACGCTTTATTTGGCACCTCAAGACAACTGATTGTTGGTCCCGATGCGGCAACTTGTGCGGTTATTGCTGCGGTAGTGACACCTTTAGCGGCCGGCGACAGCCTTAAACATTGGCAATTAGTGATGACCATGACCGTGATGACCGGTTTTTGGTGTTTAATCGCCAGTCGATTTAAATTAGGTGTATTAGCAGACTTTTTATCAAAACCTATTCTAATGGGACTACTCAATGGTGTCGCCATTACCATTATTGTCGGCCAATTTTCAAAAATATTCGGTTTTACCTTTGATGAAAAATACTTACTTGAACGCTTAGGTGGTGCGCCAAGCTATTTGTCGCAAACCCATATTCCGACGCTATTGATGGCCATCCTTACTGTAATTGTCTACTTTGCAATGAAACGCTTTAAACCAACTTGGCCTGCGTCGATGTTTGCTATTGCTGTTGGCGCCGCTTTAGTGTGGCTTTTCCACTTAACCGACTATGATATTGCGGTGATTGGAAGCGTGGCAGGAGGAATGCCATCATTTCAAACACCAGTGTTTAATATCGGTATCGCTCGTGAGTTAGTCATGCCGGCGCTCAATTTAGCGATGGTGAGCTTTGTCAGTATGATGCTTACCGCCCGCAGCTTTGCTGCTAAAAATGGTTATGACATTGATGCCGATAAAGAGTTTAAAGCCTTAGGTTTGGCCAATATTGCTTCTGCTCTCTCGCAAGGTTTTGCCGTTAGTGGCGCAGATTCTCGTACGGCTGTAAATGATGCTAATGGCGGAAAAACCCAATTAGTGTCCGTGATTGCGGCGGTATTGATCGCCATTGTGGCAGTGTTTTTAACCACGCCGTTAGAGTTTATTCCCAGTGCAGCATTGGGCGTTGTGTTAGTGATAGCCTCAATACATCTTATCGATCTGAAAGCGCTGTGGGGATTACGTTTACGCGATCGCCAAGCATTTTATTTGGCCTTAACAACTTTCTTTGCTGTTCTGTTTATTGGCGTTATTCCCGGAATTACCCTTGCGGTGCTATTGGGATTATTTCAGTTTTTACGAACGGTCATGCGACCAACAGATCAAGTGCTCGGGCTTGATGCCAAAGGGATTATTCGTAGCGTTGATAGCAGTGATAAAGCCGCATCTGTGCCTGGTGTGTTCATTTATCGATTTAATTCTCCACTGACTTATTTTAATGCCACCTACTTTAAACGACGTTTACTTGAACGATTTGCTCGTCAGAATCAACAAGAAACCATTGAGTGCGTGATTATCGATGCGGTGCCATGTTTTACCCATTTAGATTTGAGCGTGATGGCCATGTTGACCGACATCAATGCATTATTGCGTAAACGCGGAGTGAGTTTGGTATTGGCAGGGCGTAAACGACAATTAATTAGTTGGTTTGAACAAACCGATATGGTGTCTGGAGAAGAAGGCATTACAATTCATTCAGACTTATATCTCGCGTTAAAGATGCACCAAAGTCATGTTGCTGCTTATGAGTCTCAACGCTTAGATGATGCTGATCAGGATGGTTCGATAGAGGTGATACTGTCACATAGCCAAATTTAACCATTAGGGTTCGCTGTTGTTGTGTGTTAGGTTTGATTAAGTTAATGAATTTAAATGCTTTTAATAAGTGTTGTTCAGAGCGTATTTATTATATAAAATCGCCAAAAATAACCAAGGTATGGCAATCATACCTTGTAATGACGCCCCCTCGAAAATCAGGCCCTTAATTTCCTTCCAGGGCCCTTGAGTAAAGTAAAAAGCGTAGTCTTTCTGTTGGATGTGGCATGTATGGTTTCGCAAGTAAGTGAAGCAATGCTGGATGTGATCGCAGATGCGTTAGTCGATAAAGGGTATATCCTCTTATCAGATATCATTCCTGATTATGTAAGTCTGGCCTTGCTTGAAAAAGTGCAAGCTCAGCGCGATATTGATTTTAAAAAAGCCGCCGTTGGCCGAGGTCTTGAGCAACAAATTAATCCTGATATTCGTTCGGATAAAATTAGCTGGCTAGACAATCAAGACCCTATTGACCGTGAATATTTGTCGATGATGAGTCAACTTAAAGATGGCCTTAATCGTCGTTTGTTTATGGGGCTATTTGACTTTGAAAGTCATTACGCAGTTTATGAGCCGGGGGCATTTTATAAAAAACACCTCGATGCGCTGCACGGCAGCCAAAACCGCATTTTATCGACAGTCTTTTTCTTAAATTCTGACTGGCAGGAAAACGACGGTGGTGAGTTGATTATTTATGATGAATCTGATTTAGCTCTAGAAGTGGTTAATCCTAAAATTGGAACCTTGGTGCTGTTTTTAAGTGAACGTTTCCCTCATGAAGTGAGACCGACAATGAAAACTCGCAACAGTATTGCTGGATGGTTTAGGGTTAGTCACGCTAATCATGGCTTTTAATCATATTGCTGTCAGCCTGGTGCTGTGATAAGCCATTTTTAAGATAATCTTTTAGTCACAACAGAAAACAATGTTTTTAGAATATCAATAAAAACATTGTTGCCGTTGGCTGTATATCTATATGCAGTTAAGGTAATGTAACCTATCAACAACAGGAGCATTAACTTGAGCTGGATTAATAGACAAGATTGCTTAATTGGCGAGCATGTTATTTTAGAACCATTATCATTAGAGCATGTTGCTGGTTTAATTTTAGCTGCTAACGACGGTGAATTGTGGACCTTATGGTATACAAACATCCCCGATGCTTCGGGAATGAAAGCGTATGTCGAGTTTGCACAAGCCTGTGAAAACCGAGGTGAAGCCGTTGCATTTGCCGTGCGTGATAAAGTGTCTGGTAACATTGTTGGTAGCACTAGAATTTGTCATTGGGATCAACCCAATCGCAGACTTGAAATTGGCTACACTTGGTATGCTAAATCCTATCAGCGTACGGCCATAAATACCGAATCTAAGTTATTAATACTCCGTTATGCTTTTAATACCTTAGACGCCATAGCGGTTGAATTTAGAACTCACAGGCATAATCTTGCCTCACGAAATGCAATTGAACGACTCGGTGCCAAGCAAGATGGCATATTACGCAATCATAAAATCTTAGCTGATGGTACTATTCGTGACACGGTCGTGTTTTCGATTCTTGAAACCGAATGGCCTCTAGTAGAACCGTTTTTAACATCTCGTTTAACGCATTATCAATCTTAACATTACCGACTAATTTCTAAACATGAAGGGAAAGAACCATGAATAAATCTGCTATGTGGATTTTTACTGTATCGGCACTTTGCGCCAGCATGACCGCACGTGCAGAAGATGCTGCAGAAAAGGCATTTACTGATGAGTTAATCGAATGTGCAGCTTATTATCAAATTAGCTCTGAAGCGATTGGTGCGATGAATGCACCACAAATGAAAGCAGTCGGAGACCGTTTAAAAACGTCCGCAGTTGATGCGGTTGCTATTGCGGGAAAGTATCGCGCGCCTGCGCAAGTTGAAAAAGATGTGATTGCCGCTAAACAACAGCAAATCGATAAATTAGCCGGCTCGAATAACTTAGGTGGACTGATGGCAAAGTACAAAGATTCTTGTAAATCCATTGTCACTGAACCACAAAAACGCTTAGATTATTGGACTATGGCGACCATGTAATGGCGTCATATTAAGTGAATATAAATAACCACGTATAGTTTTCTATCGTGGTTATTTTTTTAGCCATTGCCCTTGGGGCGTTTGGATCATATGCCCAGGTTCTGCTGCTTCAATGGCTTTTTGCGCTGCGAGTGTCGCGACTTCATCAATGCTCACGCTATGTCGTTTGGCGATAGATTGATAATAGTATTTCCGTTTAGCATTAACGGATAATACTAGCTGTTTTGCCTCAGGAGTGTCGATAATTAACCCTAAATAACCATTCGGTTGCTCACCCACTATTCTTGCTGCTTTAGCCTCTTGCAATGTCATTGACCACGCACTAGCACTCCATAATAAACTGGTTAAGCATAGTGCTGTAGCGAAAGTGAAAGTTGATTTCATCTTGATCACCTCTGCTTAAAATAACTCATCATTTTCGAGTAAATTATTGAGTTCTTTATCCACTCTAATTTTAATTTCATGCTCAATTTTTACATTTAAGTTAATCACGATAGGCTTATCGGGCGGTTCTATTTTTACTGTTGGCGTACAAGCTGATAGGCATAACGATGCCATTATGGTGCTGATACTGATTAGATAAAGCGATGAATATTTCACGTAGACGATCCTTTTATGCTGCTATTGGATTTTTGTTTCAATCTTGTTTTGTAGTTGATTGCCAATCTGGGTGCTTTTGTATAATTGAATCAGGTTTTCTTGATGAGTGTAATTGAGGTGGACAGGTCGCTCAATTCCGCGGCTGTTACCTTTAACACCCAAGTTAAGCACGGCATCTCCATTGGGCGTCATGTCAAATGTGCTCGCCAACTCAGTGTAGTTAAGATGCTCAAGTGCGGTAAATACCAATCCAAGATAGGGTTGAGATAATTCTAGTCTATCTATGGCAGGATTTCCGGCTACTTCAATTAATCCTCCAGGCTTACGCGCTGCAAGTTTGCCACCGGATATTGTCACTTTGCCATCCGTTAATTCTGCAGGGAGTACGCCATCAAATAAGCCATTGGCTTTAACTCCTACTTGGGGTTGTTCTTCTAAAAACTTATCTAAACTAAGACCTTGTAATAACAAGTATCCATAAGATTTATCATGCAGTTTAAGCACAAATTCAGGTAATAGAAAACGTCCATCCAGCATGTCGCCACTGGCGGTAAGATTAATGTTAGTCTCACTTAATCCGGTAACCTGTTGTAACCAGTTGGTCGGCAGTTTATTGCCATCTTTATTGAGTTCAATATTGGCATTAACATTTAAATTAGTGAGCGATAAGCCGATTTTAGCTTGCTGTAAACTGATAGCCGTTTGTGGACAGACAAGCTTACTGTGAGCAAAGTGTTTTGCGTCTGCGGCCGTATTCGGTGCATCGTAAGTTTGTTGCCAGTTAAATTGGCATTGAGCAAAAACTTCACCGCCGTTAAATGTTTTATCTTGCCATTGCCCAGATAAAGACGATAACTGCTGTTCAATCTTCATCTCAAATTGACTGCTATTGTCTATTTCGCTTAAGGCAAAGCCTGCAATGAGTTTACTGTGGCCCTGTATAGTAAAGTCATTCGGCAAGGGTTGGACTTTTTGCAATGTATTTAGTGCGGTTTCAATGTCGGTATCGAATGTCCATTGTCCTGCTAGTGATAAGGGGCTTTTCTTATCCGCAAATTTAAGCAAGTGGTAGCTGCTTAAGGTAAGAGTATCGAGTTGCCATTGCTCATTACCGATTAATAGCCCTTTGGATAAGTTAAGTTGTTGAATGACATTTAACTGGTTTAGCGCAAGCAAAGGCTGGCGGCGATTGTTGCCGATCTGTTTGGTGATATCGAGTTGATTGACACGCCATGCTATGTCGTTAGTCGCTGGGGTTTGTAACCACTTGTCTAATGACGTTTGTAAAGAGTCATCTCTATGTAATCCAAGGGATAACTTTTGGTTAAACGCCACCTCAGCTTTATTAATCACTCCCTCTATGGTCGATAATGCGTTTTTGCCTGCATGCGTTGCTCGCTGGCCAATAAGCTGACCAATTTGAATCTTGAAAGGGGCCAGATCAATTTGAGTCGTGTCTGCTTTGAACACTATGGTAGAGGTGTCATTGACCGTAAGCCCAAATGTCTCCCATTGCGCCGACGTTGTTTGGGTTTGTTTAGTTTGCTGCTGATTCACACTGGTTACACTGCGTGAAATACTACTGTGATTAATGGCAAAGCTAGAGCTTGAATCTAACGATAGCGTGAGTTGATCTTGTTGTTGCGATATTTTACCGACTAAATGTAGTTTAGCCTCTGACAATAACAGCTGATCTAAAGCAATTTGCGGAAATAAAGCTTTAATATCAATAGTACTTGGAGCTGAAGGCGATGCTTGTAAGGCCGCCTTTTGATTTGTGCCAGTTATGGGATCTGTTATCCCTGTGTTGTCAGTGGCGAGTGTTACTGCTTGCTGTTGTTCGGTTTGGTTTATGGCGGCATGCGATGATAAAGCCATATCCAAGTCAAAATCACTGCTAAATTGTTGGTGACTATTCAATGTGGTATGGGCCAAGGTTAGCTGACTTTGCAGTAGTAATCCCTCAATGCTCAGCTTCAAGTCCGGCAGTGTTATTTGTAACGGTAACATATCATTTTGTAAGGGAATAACCGCTTCGATAGGGGAGTCCATGTGCACATCAATATGGGCCTGCTGAGAAGCCAACTTAGGCGTAAGTTGATCAATAGCATGTATTATTTGATTACCATGATCACCGGCAAATAATCTAATCAGCTTATTTCTGTCTTGTTCTGTTGGTGACAGTTGATAGTTGATGGGCTCTATGTTGAGTTTAATCGCGAACGCGTTAGTGGTTTTGTTGTCGGTTAAGGTTGTTGATATTGGGTAGTTACCCATATTTAGCATTAATTTAATTGGCTGCTGCGGCGCAAAATATACACTTGGCCACAGTGGAGAGTGCAAGGATAGTCCATCAATTGATTGTTGGCTGCTGATCTCGCCGCTCATTAAGTCAACTTTACTATGGGCTGTCCACTGGCCTTTCACTGTGAGTTGTTGCTGACGGATGGGTTGCAGTATCTGTGATAACTGTTGCTGTAAGCCATTAAGCATATTATTAGCTTGTGCTTGTTGTGACTGCTGCTTGCTGGTTAATAAATGTAAATATTGATCTAATGACTCAAGCCCCTGATAACTTAAGCCCAAATCAACCAGCGTATTAAATTGCCACGCTTGTTTATCTAAGGTGGCATCAAGACTAAATAATGGAAAATCATTAAAGCGCCACAAGGTATTTAACTGACCTTCTGGAGTTAATGTGAGCTTGTCCATTTTTAACGTATTGTGCTGTGGATCATCTTTATCCAGAAGTGGCAGCTTAATGTTAATCTCGCCTAATTCAATCATGGGTAATTTAGCCAAGTTGAGCTGCATTGACGCCGGCGATTCTTCTGTTTGTTGAGACTGACGAATAAAGAAACTGTCACCTAAATCGACATAAACACTGTGTGTTTTGATACTAATAATGTCGTCAGCACTGATTTGTTGATTTTTAAGAATTTGCAGGCTATCACGCAGCTCAAGGTTAAATTCTTGGATAGCGATATGACTGTCTTCCACTTTCAATACTAATCTAGGAATATAAATATGGTTAAACGACACATATTCGGCATCAAAGTTAAGCACTTCAATATGATTGTCGGCGAGTAAATTATTGAGTATTTTGACTGTAATGGGTTTGGCATTTTCGAAAATGATCCACACTAAGGCCACTGTACAAAACAGCACAAAGAGTAAGATCTTGTTAACGGTCAAAATGCGCAATAGTGACTCACTTTACGTTTGCTTGGTTAAGGGCATATGTGTTTGTTGGTCATGTATTTTTACATGACCTTGACTGTGATTACTCATCGCGACACCTTGTTGATTATAAGACATTTAGCAACATAAATTGGCTCATAAATGCTATTGCCAAAAAGAGGCTATTTAACGGTATAGCAATTAAAAAGTGAATTAGTTTAGCATGTTATTAGCAGTAGATTATTAAAATATAACACATTATTAATCTGTGAGCAGTTCAACTTTTAAGACGTATTTAGCTGCAGGTCGTGACAATTTGATGCCAGACAGAGTTTGCCAAGTGTCATGATGCATTATGTGTGAGTGATAATGCATGAGTAAGTAACCACAAATACTGCCGCAAGCGGCGGTTAAATAATCTTGCTTATTTGATAGAAGACGTTTTTATCAGGAGTGGAGTGATTTAGCGACTGTGTCTCTAAAACGGTGTCTCTAAAAACGGTGTTTCTTTAACGATGTCTCTAAGACTTGTGCTGCATTTCTCAATTAAGTGTTGAACCACTTATCTCGAGTCAATGTTCACCATAAAAGTTCAACTGTATCTGAGTTTCATGTGGTATTTAATTCAATAAAAAAGGCGCATATGAGCGCCTTTTTATTGCCGATTAAGATGGCAAGCTTTTTCGTTTAGCCTATCAAAGGTTCAACAACCATGTGTTGTAGTTCAATTGGGGCTATAGCATGTAGAGCATCCATTGCAGCACCCACTAAAGTGATTTTCCCTACCGATGATTCAACTAATACAGCACGCTTAATCTCGCTATATTGGCGGTTATTACGGATCAGATTTGATAACGCCATTTGCATAGGCTGCATTGATGGATTAAATGCTGCACTTTCAGCATAGCGACCACAGAAAGTGGCGCCATCCTTGGTTTCAAGAACTACAGCGGCGTTATTGTTGGTGTATGGCGCATAACTTAGGCCCATTTGATCAATGGCTTCAATGATCATTGGGTCATCAGAATCACAATTAAACTCTTGCTGACGTTTACTTAATAGCGGCATGGTGACATCTAAGTCAGCAGGGCCAAACGCATAAGGCAAATAGTGTGCTAGTGTTTTAGTTTCTTGCTCTGGCAAATGAATTCTAATCTTACTGCCATTGACTAGTTCATTCATAAATTGGCGGCAGTGGCCACAAGGGCTGAAGTTGACAATAATATCAACAATTTCTGTTTCACCGGCCAGCCAAGCGTGGCTGATTGCACTTTGTTCAGCGTGTACGCTGTGAAATAGCGCTTCACCGGGTAATTCTAAATTAGCCCCCATGTACAAGTCGCCACTGGCACCTTTTGCGATAGCGCCTACGTAGAATTCGCTGATAGGAGGGTTAGCCAGTGCAGCTGCAATAGGTAATAAATCCATTAGCACTTGTTGTTCTGGTTTGCCGCTTGCTTTTACAAGCTCTGCAAATTGAATCGCATCAATATGACCACAAAATTGCTCATGAAGTATTGGCACAAGTGCGGTAGCCAAAGGCTTGTCTAGTTGAGTAATGCTCTCTAAAAATCGATTTTGCATTCCCTTATCCTTAGATGAAATAAATTGTGTAAAGTGAAAGTTCACTATAATGATTGTAAATATTGGTATAGGGCTTTTAATAGCTTTTGTTTGTGTTCATTCTCGCTGGTTTCTTCGACCAGATTTTCGAGTTTTATCACATAATCAGCATTCGATAATCGTTGTTGACAGAAATCACGCCATTTACGAGCTTCACTGTCGCTTAATGTTTCTGGGTAATTACGGGCCCTAAAGCGAAACAACATTTCGTTGATACGAGGATCATCAAACTGCAATGCTAATGCGGCTAAATTATGGGGTGCTGTATGGCAAATAATGTCCATTTTCGTTTTATCGGCATGGCTGAAAAAACCACCGCTGTAGAGCATTAAATCAGGATCAGTAATCGGTTTACGGTCTGATTCAAGTTCAAAGACTTGGTTCAGTTTTTCACGCAATTCTGGGTGATTTTTCAGGCGTTTATATTGCTCGCGTGCAAATGCTTTATCAAACTGTAATTTTTCTGTTACCTCATCGTCAAGTAATTTTGGTGAACCGATAAACGGGCACTTGTTCAGATGAATTTGTTTAAGTGGTATCGCCAGCTCGTTTTCGGCCAGATTTTGACGCGAGGTGTACATACGGTCGCTGATTTCTTGGGCCGACAAGGTTAACAAGGGAGAAATGTCCATCGCCAAATTAACGCAGATCACTGCATTTTTATTCGTTGGATGATAGGCCACTGGTGCAATCAATGTGGTACAGCCTTGCAGCGCACTAATTTTTGAACTGACATGAACCAATGGCTGCATTTTTAGCACATCAATATGATCCGCAACCGCTTGTTTACGTCTTAAGTTAAAATAATATTCATACAGTTTAGGCTGTTTTTGCTTAATTAATTTAGCCATAGCGATGGTGGCATAAACATCTGACATAGCATCATGAGCTTTTTCATGACTTAAGCCATTGGCTTGAGTGAGTAGTTCGAGCTTAAAACTCGGCGAGCCATCTTCTTTCATAGGCCAATTAATTCCGTCGGGACGAAATGCATAGCAAGCACGAACTAAATCAATAATGTCCCATCTCGAATTACCGTTTTGCCACTCGCGTGCGTAAGGGTCGATAAAGTTACGATAAAAACCATAACGACTGACTTCATCATCAAAACGTAGTGAGTTGTAGCCTACAACACAGGTGTTTGGTTGACTAAATAAGCCATTGATACGTTTCATAAACTCAGCTTCTGGTATACCTTTAAGGTTAGCCAGTTGCGGGGTTATACCTGTAATGAGTATGGCTTCGGCGGCGGGTAAATAATCTGGTGCAAGTTTACAATAAAAGGTTTCAGGCTCACCAATAATGTTCAATTCTAGATCTGTTCGAATACCTGCAAATTGTGATGGTCGATCTTTACTTGGATTCGCCCCAAATGTTTCGTAATCGTGCCAAAATAGGGATGGTTGATTATCATGATTTATGTTCATTTATTTTTACTCATTTTTCTATTTAACGTCATGTAAATCATGATTAATTCCATTTTAAATCATTTTATTCAATTCAATTTAATTGAATTTGCTTTGCTATTAGGGCATCTGTGTACATGCCTGCGTACATATTTTTAATGTGTCATAAACTCTATATATCAATACTAAATATGTACGCAGGCTCTAAAAATGTCTTTATCTGACAGACTGTTACGCTCTATAAACAGCAAACCATATTCAGGTAAATCTGAGCTTTCAGACCGCGATGGTTTAAGTGTGCGCATCAGTGATGCTGGAACCATTACCTGGCAGTATCGCTTTCGATTTCGCTCGTCGCCAGGGTGTTTAACCTTAGGTTGATACCCCGATGTTAAACTGGCTGAAGCCCGAAAATTGATACCAGAACTTAGAAACTCATTAACGAATGATACAGATCCAAGAGTGTATTGGAAACAACGTAATACCCGAAGAAGCAGATCAACCGTTAGGTACTGTTGTGAACAATTCCTATTAAAGCAAAGTAATTCTTTAAAGCCTGGTACTGTAGCAACATATGGGTCATGTTTTAAAGTTCATTTGTTTGCTTGGTTTGAAGACCGTTTAGTAGAAGATATTACTCTGGGTGAATGAATTGATTTCTTTGGTCAAAAGTCGAAGAAGAATAGGGTAACATCTGGTGCAATTCTCAAACAGTTGCAAACAGTTTTAGATTGGTCTGTTAGGCGTCAGTTGATCCCCAACGTTGATGTGCTCCAATTAAGAGTATCTGATATTGGTTCTGCTTCAACAGTAGGCTCAAGAGTCCTAACTATTTTAGAGTGCGGTAAAATAAATGGGTCCTTCTAGCTCGGTGCACTGCGGGGGTGAACAAGCGCAGTGCTTCACTACATATGAAAATTTTAGGGGGTTGTGTTGTTTTATAGCTTTGATCTCTGCCAATCAATTTTACCTAAAGATTAAACTCATTAAGTGAATGAATTAATGGTTTACCCTACATTTGATGATGCACAATTCTACTCAACTTTTGATCGTCTTAAACCGCAACTTTTGATCGCCTAAAACTTTGTTTCTATCACTTCAGTTTGATGTTATTTTTAATGGGCTGGTTACATTGATGTAAATACTAGTTCACTAGTTAAGGATGACTATGAGTAACGCCACAGAATTGTATTGTATTGAATCCACCTCTGACACTTCTATCATCGAAGAGATCATTCAAAATGAGTTGAAAAGGGCCGACGGCTTACCCCAAGAGTTAGCGGTAAAAGTTTTTGCCAAGGACAATAGTATATGCTGGGATTTCGATGATTCTATTGCCATTTCTTTTGAGCAACAAAAAGTATTAGTCAAAATCGTGCACTCTGCATTTAACTCAGTAAAGCGATAACTTAGAAAAAATATTAAAAAATAAAGACTTATGCCTTGCAAACAGCGCAACGCATAAATACTAAAACGTTAGTGAGAACATGAAAAAATTCAGCATTTTGCTTTTATCCATAATTAGTCTTTTTGCCATCGCAGGAAATAGTAAAATGATTCATAACAATGTTGAGCGTCTACAGAAGCTTGAAAAGTTGTTAATTGAAAAGAAATTTACTGCTGATGAAAAGCTTTTTTATCCTGGGGCGCCTTCAGAAGAAATTAGGGCAACATGCGAACAAGCAATAAATATCTTGATCAAGGCATTAATTGATATTCCTGAAACAGGTATTACGAAAGATCAATTTTGGGGACTCCTAGAAAAAGCCGCGGAGCTTTATAAGCAATTTGACTCAGAAGAAATGGACCGAGGCTTAACTTATATGGAAGAAATAATGGACATTTACGGCATCGAAAGTTCAGGTGGTAGATTAAACACTTGGAGGTATGGGTTTTACCCAGTTAATTCTCACTAACATGTTAAATCATCGGAAAACCACTCACTGGCTGCGCCAAAGCGTTCGCGTTTTCCGCTGTTTAAAGCGTTATGCGTATTCGCAGGTATTAGGCTCAAATTAATGAAGCGAACACAATTTGATATTCTCAGGCAGTGTTACGATGAACTAGCTTCTGAACTTAAAACAGTTGAACACGATCTTATACGGGATTTGTTGAGAGCTTGGGATGTGTCTTTTAAACAGATGGATAATTATTTGCTATCGAAACAAGTCACAAAATCTCAAGTTAGTTCCGGGCTGCGGCAGGGCTTAAAAGATTTACCAGAAATATTTGATGATTTACCAGAATCTATTCGAGAGACGGCTCTGGCGAAGTATAAGTTGGTGATGTCGAAATATGAGTAAAGTCAAAATAGATCTACAGCCGAGAGCTGGCATCAAAAAAAGCAAATTTCTATAGCATAAAGCTTACCCATTAACCTGGACTCGGCATCGGCCAAGTCCAACAAGCGGTTTGTGCCATGCAAACAGCGCAACGCACAAATACTAAAACGTTATACACAAGGAGTTTGTAAATGCCTTTTTCCGCCAAAATGACTTTAATGTTGCTTTATTTGAGTTCAGGAGTCAGCATTACTCTTGCTGCATGGATGATGTTAGTCGTAGAGGCTAGACCATCAACTGCAGTTTCACAGTTAATTTCTGGAGCAGCCTTTTTTTGGGTGGCTTCTGCTTTGAAAAAGCGAGATGAAAAATCTTTGATTATTGGTTTAATAGGGACTGGTGGATTCCCTCTTTTTTGGCTTTGGAAGGCTTATGACCAGTATTTTTACGATCTTTCTCTGTTTGATGCATTTAGAGTTTATCCGATTTTGGGAATATATATCATCCCCTTATCTGCACTGATTTTTTTGCTATTACCAGCCTCAAAAAGCTACTTTAGACCTAAACACGAAAGTTGCGTATAACAAACCTCTAAATTCAGATTCACCAAGGCTGTCATGCCATTTGCTGAGCAAATCGCCCGCCAGCACTCGGTTCACTTATTAGCAGGGCGTTGAACTAAGCCTCTGCGCGGAGCGAAATGCTGACTCAATAGAGTGTATTAACCTCATTGAATCAGTTAGACTTAAAAAAATGTGATGGAACACTATAATGACAAGGGAATTGCAATTGAACACCTACAAATCAAGTCTCATAATCAATTCAACATTAATTTGCTGCCCAGAGCTCGCATCAAAAAAAGCAAATACCTATTGTATAAAGCGTAACCATTAACCTGGACTCGACTTAGTCCAACAAGCGGTGTATGTAGTGCAAACAGTGAAATGCACAAATATTAAAGCGGTTAGCATTTAAGGAATCAACTTGACCATATTGAGAGAAATCCAAGCTTCACTAATTTCTGATGAACCTAATCTGGGAAGTGTTTTCTTAAAGTTGAGGCTACTTGCTGCTCGACTAGGTAGTGATATATTGGGAGACTGGGTTAAGCATGAAATGTCTGGATACCCAAAAGATATTGATCTACCCGATTACAGAATTGTAGCCGTTTCTTATAGGGGGACTTTCAGCGGACCATTTAATTCCGGCATTAAAAATGCTCCTATTCCAACTTGGATTGTTGAAAAACACGCAGGGGAACAATGGACAAATCATCGGATCAGAGATGGAATTGCGGCCATTGATGATCTTGTAAGAGGCTCAAAAGATTCTGGTGTCCTTGGTATAGATGCTTCTAACCTTATTCTGATGTTACAAGGTAAAGTATATGAAAGGTATGCTTGCATTGAAATCTCGGGGTCACTATCTCGTAGTTCATTGGTACAAATCCAAAATGAAGTAAAAAGTCGTGTTCTTGAACTTACTATCGAATTAGAGAAGTCTATACCTGCAGCAGCTGAAATTGTTTTATCCTCTCCAGAAACCAATGGAATTGATGCACAAGAAGTTTCTCGAATAATAAATCAAACTATTTATGGAAATTACACATCGATTAATAATTCAGGCGCCGCGGCTCAAATTGGTATTACTACAGTTCAAGGTAACGCAGAAGAGTTAGTCAAAATGCTTGAAGCTGCAGGTATATCTAAAGAGTCAGCAGCAGAACTAGCTGAAATCACTAAAACCGAAGAACCAACCTCGATAGAAGAGCCCTTAGGTCGCAAAGCTAAAAAATGGATGTTAGAAAATTTAAAAAAAGCTGAAGATGGAACTTGGAAGGTTGGAATCTCCGTAGCTACGGACGTTATTAAAAAAGCCGTCATGGGTTATTACGGACTGTAAATGGCTAACAAGCAATGTAATAGTTTGCAAAGAAACGCAAAAACAACGTCAGCTTATTCACTGCATATTATGAGTTGAGACAGTAGGAATTTTTAAGAAAAATGGCCTGTTTTATGGATCTAAATCCATCACTTAGTGTTTTAAAGAACCGAAACATGGCCACCCACGATTATTGCTAGATTTACAAAATGTGATGGAACACCACTATGAAAAGGGAATTGAAATTGAACACATACAAATCAAGCCTCATAATCAATTCAAAATTGCTTTGCAGCCCAGAGCTCGCATCAAAAAAAGCAAATTCCTGTAGCATGAAGTGTACCCATTAGCCTGGACTCGGCATCGGCCAAGTCCAACAAGCTATTTATGCCATGCAAACAGCGCAATGCACAAATACTAAAACGTTATATTTCTAAGGAAGATTATGAGCTGTATCGACCAATTAAATGATGATGTAAAAATCAGTCTATTCTCGTCAGTATATTTAAAAAATTATTTTTTATGGATTGGTTCAGGCTTTTCATATAATTTTGGTTTCGGTAGCTGGGAAGCAGTTTTAGAGAGAATTAGTGAAAAGATTGAATACCCGTTTGAGCTTGATGTTAAAAGCCCTCTAAAAGCAGCGGAGTTATTATGTTCATATTCAAAACAAGAAAAAGGTTTTGATGAAATTAAGTTTAACTCTTTAGTTGCAGAATCACTTTTAGATCTAAAAAAAGATAATGTTGAACCTGACTGGGTTAGAAGATTTAGAGCATTTTCACCCAATATGATTGTTACAACTAACTGGGATAACCAGTTAGAAACTATATATGATGATCTGGTAAATGTTGTAGTTAGAAAAGACAAAGCACCTCAAGTTTCAAATACGGGTAAAAATCTATTCAAAATTCATGGCGATGTAGGAAGGCCTTCAAGTATCGTTGTAACGCAAAGCCAATATTTTTCTTTTCAAAGGGAAGATACGTATCTAAATCGTAAAATTTACACACTATTTTCAGAAGCTTCTCCTATTTTTCTTGGTTATAGCCTAACGGATCCTAATATCGGTTTTTTGTACGATGAAGTTTATGCCCATTTAGGCGAAGAGAAACCCCCTGCATTTATGGTCGTTCATCCGACGGTCGAAGATAAAGTTTTAGAAGAATCAAAACTATTATTTAAAGATAAAAATATCCATATTATTAAAGCAGAGATAGGTGAATTCTTAGAAGATCTATCTAGCGAGTTTAGAGAATATAAAAAAACAGGGAAACGGTTTTTTGCCGAGCATGCCAATATAGAAGCTAGATTAAAAGAAATTGTAGAGCTTATTATTGGTAAAAAGACCATATCTCAAGATGATGTCTTAATGCGTTTTAATAATCGTGATTCTAGACAACAAGCAGTTAAAGCCTTTGTTGAAATACTATCTAATCAATTATTGTATATTGAATTTGGTGGGAAGTTATTAGCTCCTGAAAATAGAATGTCTTATAGAGAAATCGATCAAATAGTTAATTCGATCATTTCAATGGTAAATGAAGACGGTTATCCTGACCAAATCGTCAGGGAGAGTTTTTATGAATCTGTAATGAAGTTATGTGCCAAGTCAGATGGAGTATGGGATTTTTATAGTGCTAAGCAACCTTTTTACAATATATTGAGAATATCTCCTGGTGTAGAAAGTTCAGTTTACCGTGAAAGGATCTCTCATATTATCGAAGTTTTAAGATGGTCAGGAAAAGATAAACTTGGTAAATGTTGGGGGACATGGGATGTTTTTTGTAAGCAAATCGATTGGATTAGCGCTTCAGACATTGAGGGTATTCTCACTGAAATGGAAAAAGAAGATAAATTACCTTATTATTCATCTGACCGTGACTGGCTTACTAAATTAAAAGAGTGTAAAAATATCACCGACGCTCAAAAGGCACGTGTAGACAGTGTAATCTAAATATGATAAATCATTTAAACGGAATTAAAACAGTTGGTTAGAGTTAACTGTGCTTCACATTATAACCAACAATTTTAATCCGCTTAATGCGGCATTGGCCACAGGGAGAATTAGGCTCAGATGAGATTAGACCACGCTGAAGATTTAGCACAGTTTGTTGAGGAGCTTAAGAGAGAAACTGATAGAGGTCTCCCTTTGGTTGGTGCAGCACTAATAGATGAGAAGCTATTGGAAACACTTCAATCATTTTTTGTTGAAGGTAAATCATCAAAAAAATTACTTACGGAAGGTAATTCTCCTTTAGGTACTTTCTCATCAAAAATAGAGGCTTGCTATGCCCTAGGTTTAATCGATGAATTTGAGTATCAAGAAATAAGTCTAATTCGTAAAGTACGAAATGAATTTGCTCATGCAAAACATGGCTTATCGTTTCAAACAGACAAAATTAAGGGTTTTTGTTCAAGCCTAAAGTCAGATTTACCAGAGGGCTCTGGCTACCCAGTTAATGACCCAAGGTTTAGGTTCACTAATGCAATTGTTTGTGTGGTACTAAGGCTCTACTACAGACCAGCATGGGGTGAAAAAGAGCGTCGAGAACCTAAATCTTGGGTGACTTCAGACGCTACAATGTGGCGTTCAGTTAAAGATGAATTACCACCTGAAGGTATGCCAGTTATTGTAATGGCAAAGGGAGAAAGTAAATGAAGCAACAAGCGATAATAAGGTGCCGTTACGGTTTAATTCGCATAATGTGACTCAGCATACTATAGCCTATTGCCCCATTCTTATTTGCAGCAAATCGCTTAACCGATAACTTTTAAATCAAATTTAAAAATATCGGTTTTACATATCACGAAAGCCAATTCGACCAACGCCATATGTGGCGTGCTTCTACTCCTAAAAACAGCTACAGTTTATATAAGCTTGATACCACTGCGTAACTGGCTTTGCTTTCTCTCTTGTTTCTCTTTGCGTTCTCTCTCATAACATCCTCGCCGTTGGGCTCCTGTATTGGAGCCCTTTTTTTTGCTCATATTTACCAGGTGCAGCATGAATATTAAAACAAGGCTTTTGGCGCTGGGGTTTACTGGTGCCATTCTTACTGGCGGTGTGTTGGTTGCTACGGGTGAAGGTGAAGTATTACGCACCTATATTGACCCTAGCGGTATTGAAACGGCTTGCTTTGGCCAAACTGGCCACAACATTAAGCTTGGCATGGTGTTCACTAACCAGCAGTGCCTAGACATGCTGGCAACCAGCCTTAAAAGCTTTGACCGTGAATTGCTTACACTCACCCCGCCATTAAGCGAGGGTGAACACATTAACAGCCTATTACGTGTGCGAACACTGCGGTTGCTGCATTGAAAACAATCAACTGCACAACATGGAAGAGCACCCAAGCGCTTTATGGATATGCGATAAAACGGGCGTGTACACCTCAAAATAAGGACGGTTGAATTACGTTAGCCATAATAAATATAAGATCCTTTTCCCGAGTAAAATCATGTTAATATTTATCAGCATAAAAAAATGATGATGAGTTAATCTACAATTAAATTAATTCTAATATTGACTCGTTTACTCGTGACTAATGAGGATTTGCTGATTAAAATTCAATAACGTAATAAAGGGATATTCTATGCATCATGTATTTACTCAACCCTGTGTGAGTGAAATAGTTCAACCTACTGCGTTGACGCTTCACTTACCTGATAGTGTGAGTGACTTATTAGTGTTATCAGCGATGAGTAGTCCTTTGGTTGAGTTTGTGGTTAGCCAAGTTAGTCATACTCAAGCGACTCTCATCACCCGAATTCAGCCGTTCTTGAGTTTTGCTTTTGAAACGATGCCGCCGACTAACAACACTCCACAGCAAAGACGTAGTGTGGGGCAGGGGATAAAGTTATATCCTTTAACAGGCGTGGCGCCTCGGGTGTGTATTGAACAGCTAAGACGTGGCGTAACGGTTAGCATTAACATCGATGCGGGTGTTTATTTTAGTTTATCTACCGAAACTCGTTTTGAATTAGTAACCTTAGAGAATGATTTACGGATTTTGAGCGAACCTCAAGTTCTTGTTATGGCTAAAGCGATATTAGGCCGTAAGTTTGATCATGATGAGCCCTCTAACATGCTTGCTGTTCATATTAGTGAATTGGAGCAAGTACGACGAGAGTTACGTGACTATTTGCGGGGTGAGTCGGGGAAAATCCACCCTGGTGTATCAACCGAGCTATTAAAACTTGATCATTTATTGCAAAATAAGCACCAATGGTTGTTACGCACCTATCATCAGTCATTAGAGCGTACCAACTTAGGATATTCATCAAATGAACAGATTGTTAGTAATGAACAACTACAACGTAAATTAGATTGTTTTGAACTATTAGCCCCTAAAGACGTGTCGGAAATGGTCAATAAGCTGTGTGAAGACGATCTTTAATTTTTCAGTAACTCTAGAGTCCAACATGTCTTATATTTGCCCTATTTGTAATGCCCCATTAGTACAAAATCAAAAATCATTGCAATGTGAACAACGCCATCAATTTGATTTTGCAAAAGAAGGTTACGTTAATTTATTACCAGTACAGAAGAAGAAAACCAAAGATCCTGGTGATAACAAAGAAATGATGTTTGCTAGGCGGGAGTTTCTTAATCAAGGTTTTTATCAACCACTAAGTGACAAGGTAAATCAGTTAGCGCTTGAATATACCACTGATGTAAACAAGATCCTTGATATAGGCTGTGGTGAGGGATATTACAGTCATAGGTTGTTTGAAACACTACAATCTGCCACGCAATCCGATATTGAACTTTTCGGGCTGGATATTTCTAAGTTTGCCATTCGTTATGCCGCAAAACGCTATTCAACAATGAATTTTTGCGTTGCGAGTGCATTTGAAATGCCTTTTGCAGACGACAGTTTTGATTTAGCCATCCGTATTTATGCGCCCTCTAAAATTGAAGAGTTACAAAGGGTGATAAAACCAGGAGGAATACTCATTACTGTGTCACCAGGTCCTATGCATCACTATGCGTTAAAGAAGAAGATCTACAGTGAACCCAAACTACACTCTGAAGAGTCGATAGTATTAGCAGGATTTACTTATTTAGCACATGAAGAGCTTGGTTATTCGTTGTCACTGACGCGTACAGAAGATATTGATCATTTTCTTAATATGACGCCTTATGCCTGGAAGCTGAGTGACTCACAAAAGTCTCAAATAATAGAGCAAGGGCTCGAATGTGAGATAGACTTTAAAATCGAAATTCATCAACGCGAACAATAAACAATCAGATAATTGATATAAATAACTATTTGATGCTCAAAGATAAACCGTTTTGTGATGGCATTAAATAAATAGGGTTGTTTTGCCGATGTTTGTTGACTTATTTCTAAAATGGTTTATAGTTTACTCAGCTTGAAGGTTGGGCTTATATTTATCAATACGAACAGTTTCGTCCTGTAAACATAAGTAATACCGGCATTTTCCAGCTTTACCGCCGTTAAGGCTTTAACTATTTTTTTACAGGATTTATATTATGTCTCAAGTTACTGGTGTTGTTAAGTGGTTTAACTCTGATAAAGGTTTCGGATTTATTGAGCAAGAGTCTGGTCCAGACGTATTCGTTCACTTCCGTGCTATCAATTCAGACGGTTTCAAAACTCTTGACGAAGGTCAGAAAGTTTCTTTCACTGTGACTCAAGGTCAGAAAGGTCCTCAAGCTGAGAACGTTTCAGTAGTTTAATATTTAGCTCGAGCTAAATGTTAGGACTTTAAAGCTGTAGCAATTTATTGCTGCAGTTTTTTTTATTTTCAAAGTTTACTCTTTACACTCTTGTTGTATTGTCGCCATACCCATACCCATACCCATACCCATACCCATACCCATACC